>DAIDAB010000159.1 GCA_027310845.1 bacterium
CCCCGATTCCCTCCGTCTGTCCCTCGTTGCCTCTTGTCTTCCACATTTTTGGGTATGTCCCAGAATCCATTACCACTCTTCTCGTTATTGTAGCTATTCCATGCTCACTGCTTGATAGCTCGCCTTCGCCCATCTGGCTTTCGGCAATTGCAACAACCTCTCCCTTGCCACTTTTTAGGCAAACAAGCTCTCCTTTTTCGAGACCAGTTGAAAACGAGAGTACTCCTGGAATCGCAAGCTGTGCTCCATGGCATATCGAGTCAATAGCAGAATCTCTAATTCTAACTTGTCTTAAGAAGGTGAGCCCCTCCTCAATAGGTCTTACAGCGCGACGCATTTTTGATTCATCACCTGATTCATCAAGGTAGGCACATGCCTCAAACAAGTCGTGCAGTTTGACGAGATTTGTCTCTTTCAAATCGCATACTTTGGTTCTTCGGAGCTCTACCATGGTCGCCCCAACCTGCAAGATCTCTCCCAAGTCATAAATGAGCTTCCTGATGTACGTCCCTGCTTCACAAAGGACACGGAGCAGCAGGAGATTTCCCACTTTCTCAGCAAGTTCTATCTCATAGATTTCTCTAGTCCTTGTCGCCCTTCGAACGGATGAACGTTGTGGAGGTTTCTGATAGATTCGACCCTTGAACTCCGCTATGGCTCCTCCTAGTATCCGGTCTGGTACGCTGTCATGTATTCTTGCGACAGAGACATACTCTTTAGGGCCCAGAAGGAGAGCAGATATCGCCTTCGTCGCCGATCCTAAACCAATTGGAAGAACCCCTGAGACCATAGGATCTAACGTCCCGCTATGGCCCGCTCTTTCAATTTTCAGAATCTTTCTAACCCAGGCAACCACTTCGTGGCTCGTCGGCCCCTGAGGTTTGTCAAGTGCTATGAATCCGTATTTGAGATATGTAGGAAGAGGTCTCTGAGCAGGCACATTACCGTATTTTGGGTCTGACTCTTCTTCCCGAAGCAATGTCTCTTTGAAACCAGATCCTGTCCCGATCCCAATAAATCGTGCGAGGTATCTCAACCTCTCATTATCTTCTTCCATTTCGGTCACCTAAAGTTCTTTCCTTTCTGATGAATCTTATTCATACAAGATTAGACCTTTTGCGATACAGGGAATGTTCTTGGTACTCTTTCACGAGTCTGACTGCTATCATTGCTACCTCGTCGGCCGAGAGGTTCTCCGTGTCTACTTCAAAATTGAATACAGAGAGATCACGCCCGAACTCGATTCCGTACAAATCAAGGTACAGCTTTCTATTCTGTTTGTCTCGCCTTGATATAATTTTGATTGCCTCCTTCAGGGTAATGGAATCTCTACCTGCGAGTCTCTTAGCTCTGGTCTTCTGAGAAGCCGCAAACCAAAGTCTTAATCCATCGTTGCAAATCCAGGGAATCGGATAACTAGTGACAATGACTCCGCCCAGTTTAATTCTTTCAATTAAACGCTTGTCTACTTCTTTGTCAAAATCTGGGTTGTTCTGTCTCGCGGAAAGGAATCTCATTCCCTCTTCAGTGTCCCACCAATCTGGCCCCGATGGCTTGTATCCCTGCTCAGCAGCCATTTGTTTCAGCAAGTCGCCACCCGCCAGGTGACGAAGTCCGAATTTCTTAGCTATCACGATAGCTGCTGTTGTCTTGCCAACTGAAGGCATCCCAGAAATGATGACAGAGATCTTGTGATTGGATCTGACCAACCCTTTGTGATGAGAGATTAACTTGAGCATGACTGTACACGATACTGATTCAGGAGGGCCACTCGCGCCGACACTAGATGCGTTTCGCAGGCTCTATTATGGCTGCTTGTCCAGAGAACGAGTTCATAATCTAGCAGGTAATCGCAAGGAGGAAAAAACTAATCCATTGTGAGCCCAAATAATCTGCTGATGATTCCACTGAATGCGAATGAGCAAATGATGTACCACCAGAAGAAAGGCATCTCCATTGGAATCGTTGTAAAGATAATCGGAATACTAATGGGGGACACGGCAAGTATTGAAGAGGCGCCTACGAAACTCTGCATCAAATAGTAGACACCCAGCAGCGGGATCATAAATAGGAGTGATGGCTTCAGCTGTTGCATGCTCATCTCCGCTTGCATCTTCTGCATCTGCTGTTGTTTCTTTTTTAGGCGTTCAAGCTTTTGCTTGTTGCCTTCCTTCGTTGCAGCAGACATTTCTGATCTGAACGCCTTCATTTCCGCAGTGTATCTCCGTATCTTGTCCATATCAGTCAGCTTCAACCTTCCGACAGCGTAGATCAGGTTCACCCCAACAGCCATCGCGACAATCAAGCCAGTATTCGTGAGTTTGATATCACTGGCAACAAGTAATGCTGGTAGCGGCAAAGATGCCCCTACTGACGATAAGAAAGCGAGAACCACATCAATCATCCATTTTCACAACTCGCTCATCCAGGCAGGACCGCATTGATTATCTTTTCCGCTGCGATGTCTGCAGATCCTTCAGGATTAGAAATCACGAGCGCGGGACAACCACAAACCATGCTTGAAGCGAAAAGAAGCGTGTTCGCTGCAGAAAGCTCCATTTCGAGCACTTCCCTCGTGGCTTTGTCTCTCGCTCTTGACACATCATTCTGCCTCCTCTTGAGAATTTCCTCCGGGCTAGCGACGATAAGCACTAAGTTCGTTGGTTTGAGTGCTTGAAGGACGTCAAGAGGCATGCCAGGCCAGAACCCTTCTGCAGTCGATATGAAAAGATGAGTATCTACTATGACGATTTGATCTCTTAGTCTTGAAATCTCGTTCGCAGCGTAAATCTGAAGCTTCCTCTGAGCGTCAACTGAAAGTCTTCTCATATCATCTCTCGATTTGAGGTCCGGAAGTCTCGAGGCTTGCTCCATCATCACGCTCCCATAGTTCACGACCTTGTGCAAAACAGATTTTGAACGAAGCTTTTCGACGACCCGATTTACCACTGTGCTCTTGCCTACTCCCGGAATGCCAACAATCACAACTCTCCGAGAACCAGCGTTTCCTGTAGACATCAATTACCACTGTTCGGGATACTGTCACATTTGTTTGCGTGCCACTAGAAGATTATTTTGGTGGCGATTTGATTTCTAGCTGCGGCCCAATAAGGAACCGAGCCTAGGCATCATTGATTCGAGTTCCTCTTTGACGAGCATCTGGTAGTATTGGATGATGATGTCCACCATTAGTAAAAGCCCTATTCCCGTTCCGAAGACCCCGAAAAGACTGGTTAGCGAGGCCAGTAATCCGATGAAAATTCCTCCAATTATCGTGATAACTGGGATGTACTTTGCAAGGATTGCTTCGACTGATGTCCCAGTCCTTCTAAAACCCGGGATCATAACATCTGCCCCTATGAGACTCTTTGCGGCAGCCTTGGGCGAAAGACCGCCAATCTCGACCCATATCTTGGCAAACATTACGGAAAAAGCAACCGCAAAAAGAACGTATGTGAGTGCCCTGATGTAGTCTGGATTAGCCACTAGTATGTTGTTAGGCGATGTCATGTAGTAGATCAGGCTTCCTGGAAGTGGCTGATAGGTCAAAGGCGAGGCCGAAGCGCCCGCTTGCTGTATCTGAGTCGTATTGTATTGCGCAAGATAGTTGAACCAGTGATTCGTGTTCCCGTAATCATAAGACCGCCAAACATACGCGAAAAAGAATGAAATGTTAGCAACCAACGCCGAGAACAGAATCACTGGAATGTTCGAGACGTACAAGAGCTTGATCGGATAAACGCCCGAGAAGCCTCTGTATTTCGTTGACGTTATCGGTATCTCAATCCGCATTCCTTCGACGTAAACGATAATCAAAATTGCAACAATTGTCAAAATTAGGGCGAATACTGATGGGAACTGTGAAGCATTTTCTCTAAAGAAGGCATCAAACGGATGCCCAGTGAAAGTTGCATTCAGGAGTTCAGGAACAGCGCCGTAAAACGCATTTACTACAGGCTGTCCGGTACTGCCTCCCCCACTAATGGGAACCTGAAGCGGGCTAAAAATATCCCACATTACCTTCTGAGCTACGCCGGCGAGAATGAAAAGGCTGACACCACTCCCTATTCCCCATCCCTTCTGCACAAGCTCGTCTAACAGCATTACAATGATTGAAGCAGCAACAAGCTCAAAAAAGATCGCGATGGAGGCAGTGGGTGGAATAGAGCCGAACAGCCCTCCAATCAAATATGCAGAGGCTTCGACGATTATGACTATGATTGTAAGAAACTTTGTTGCCGACGTGAATATGGACCTGTCTTCTGGATTCTGGAAGTCCACTTTGATGATCTCAGAGCCAGCAAGCAGTTGCAAAATTAGACCAGCAGTGACGATTGGACCGATGCCCAGTGTCATCAGGGTGCCCTGAGTTGAGGCGAAAATGATCTGGGAGTATGAGAATTGACTTTGAGCGCCAATCTGCACGCCGGTGAGTGGCGTAACCGCCATCACCATGTAAACTATGACTGCTATTCCAGTCCAGATCAGCTTCTCGTTAAGAGAAGGCTTGCGCGTGGGCTTCCTAATCTCAGGAAGAACTGTCGCGACGCCCTTGATGAAATTTGAGACTGCTCCCATTTGTATCCCATCATCAGACTCTTCGTAAGCTTAGTAATTCTGGTCTTTGAATCATGGGGCCGATTACTTTTGTCCTTTAACCTCTGCCTTGAGAGGTTTGGATTTGGAGGTCAATCGTTGCTTACCTATCTCCTTTTCGCCCGTAGGGATGCCTACAGAAGCTGATTCAAGCTCGACCGATCCTCCAGCGGCTTTTATCTTGTTAATGGCGCTCGACGAAGCCCGGGAGATCTTCACTTTGAGCGCGCGATGGATTTCCCCACTTCCCAAAAGTTTGTCGTATCCCATTGACGAAAGGTCCAGCTCTTCAGAATCGCTCGCCAGTCTTTCCAAGTCAGTGATGTTTACCCATCTATTCGTGGTTATTCTATTTGGAGGTGCGAAGGCATTCCGTCCGAAGTGTTCGGGGGCGTACTTGACAGTGTAGCTCCACTTGTGTTTGTG
>DAIDAB010000015.1:0-2416 GCA_027310845.1 bacterium
CAAGAAGCGTGGTACTCAACTTGGTTGCAAACACAATGTTCCAAGGAGTCTTGGGGTTAGGGAACTGGTTTGTCAAAAAGTCCGGATTGAGTATCCCGAGCAAAGAATTGGTAGATATCTCAGCTGTCCAAATTGCAAAATTGTACATTACTTCGTAAGCGGCCAGCGCTGCTCCGACGAATGCGACTAGCTTGATGAACGAATATATGGTGTTTGAGCGTCTGAGAAATATGGGCTTTCCTAGCTCAAGGCCTGAAAAAGTTAGACCAAGCGCGGCCGCCATCAATATCGTAACTGGTTTCATAGTAACTGGGAAAACTTGAGGCGATGGAAACTCCACGTTGACTAGTGTTGCGCCAACAACATCGATGTGACCCAGAATCGCGGCGACGATTCCATATGAGGAAATCAATAGTATTGTAGCAGCGCATATGACACAAATAACTTGGTATATTGCGTTACGCGCTCCGACTTGTCTCATCCACTCTCCAGGCGTCTGCATAAATGAACACGTCAGGGTTCGGTGGGTTGGGGGTTAAAAAAACAATTTCATCTCGGAGCAGCGGCGGCGAGTGAGGTCTCGGAATACTTCTTATGCAGAGCGTCAACAGTCCTCTTGTTTATCCTTCCCTTATGCGGCACGAACCCCCCGCTGAATCCATTGGGAATATGCATGAGTTCGTGGAGAATGACCTTCTCTCGTTCAACGCTGTCAAGTTTGTCAAATTCTTCAGAAATCACTTCAACAACATAGTTTGGCCGCAGCCCCAATGCGTCAAACCAGATGCGCCCTAATCCATGGATCCTGGCTTGCACTCGACGGGCTTTGCTCCCCTTGGACCTGTAAAAGTGTAGCCTATTTTCGTCAATATGGCTGAGGCTCAGAGTGTTGATGATTCTTCTCGCGCTTTCCTCTACATCAGGAGCTTTCTCGTACGAGATCAAGGAAAGAGATCAGTTCCTAAAATAAATGTGATGGAAACAGGGCGGTTTCCCAAGGGAGGCTCTCTAATACGCTGAAACAATGTCCTTCATGTCGGCTATTCTGACTTCCATGCCAAAGCGGTCTTCCATCTTTTTCATGGCATTGTAGGTCTTGAGCATGAGCGGCAGATGTCTCACCATGCTGAACTTTCCGGCGAATTTGAGCTTGATCATATCATAGACGTAGTTGAAGTACTCGAATTTCTTCAGGACTGCTTCTCTGTATGCGGGAAGGTCGTCGAGATTCTCGCATAGCAGCTCCGCGCATTGGAGGCTTGGGATTATTCCTTCTCCAAGCAGAGGAAATACAGTTCCTATTGATTCACCGCAGCCTACTACGTTTCCAACGTAGAAGGGCTCGCAGTACTTGGGAGGAGAGATTCTGATCGGGCGCCCTATTTTCTTCTCTATCTTTCCGGGATTCGCTTTATTGAACTCATCCAAGGACTCGTTATGTCGTTTGTAATAATCACCAGCGCCCACGTAGGCTGAACCATTCTCGAGCGGGAAGTACCAAAAATAGCCAGCAAGCCCTTTGAAAGGTCTGATGAAAAAGTCCTCAAACGGAACACGATGTCCATCATACGACAGCTTGTATTCCACACAGGGAATCCAGAGGTCTTCCTTCACCTTTGGGAGAAAAGCCCTATGAAGGCTCGTGCAATCAATGATCATGTCGTATCCTTCGTCCTTCAACATCGAAGGTGTTGCCTTTACCCCGAATCTGCCCTTCTTCCCTTTAGTAAGATCGACTTCAAGCCGATGTTTGTCGTATGTCACGAGTCCAATCAGAGGTATAGTTCGCGTCTTTCCATTTCCCAGATCAACAGACATTTCTTTCCCCCTGAACAAAACGTACTTTTCAAAATCAATTCCAAGTGGCTGCATGATCTTCGACAATTCATTCTTTGAAGTCCCCCAGGCGCACACGGCTTGGAATTCTCCTTCGCGCTGCATCTCGAAACCCGTAACATCATGTTCGTTGCTCAGGCGGTTTAGAAGGTATGACCCAGCAACTCCAAGCCCGACGACTGCGATTTTCAAGTCTCATTCAAACTCTCAACGACATGATTGTGTAACTTTATTCCTGAGCAGGATTATTTCAGTGTTGCATGGCTGTCCGCTCAAAGTTAAAATACATTCCCCGCTTCGCTTTTCGTTCTGAAGTTTCTTTGTCTGAAGCAGAGTTCGGGCTCGCAGCTGTCTATCGTATAATCAAGAAGTCTGGCGCGGAAAGAGTGAGTAACGAAGCAGTCGAGGAGCTGCGCCGAGCCGTCGAGGACATTGCGGTGCAGGTGGCAAAGCAGGCGGTCGAACTTGCTTCCCACGCAGGAAGACACACAGTAATGGGCTCGGACGTGAAACTAGCTACAAAGACAGTCATTCGTACTTAGCTCCGGTGGTGTAGTCCGGCCATCAATCACTTTGCGTT
>DAIDAB010000015.1:2426-9079 GCA_027310845.1 bacterium
ATACTGTGATGGGCTCGGACGTGAAACTCGCTACAAAGAACGTGATTCGCTAGAAAAAGCTCCGGTGGTGTAGTCCGGCCATCAATCTCCTATCCCTAGGAATTGAACCGGAAAAGCATAGTGGCCTCTCGTCTTCGAATTGGGAGAAATTTCCACTGCGAAACTCCAGAGTCACTGACCCGGGTTCAAATCCCGGCCGGAGCACCTCCCAAAACATCAACGCCCCCCAAGCAACACTCTATGTTTAATGAAAAATTGTTTGTCCGGTATGCATCGAAGTTGGACCACTAACCCAGTTGGACCGTTGCGATAGCGGTGTCTCCTTCCATGATTCGAGAGATGTGGCCTTTACCAGTTGTGTCCTCTAAGAGTATAATGTCTCCAGTCTTGAAGTGGAGTGTTTCACCGTCACTTACTGTAATTTCAGCCTCGCAAGCAAAGAATATCACGTATTGTCGATGCGGAGATGGATGCCAGTCGCCGTACCAGCCTTTAGGCAATATCAAAGACAAACCTCTTGGCAAAGATGTACTCCGAGACATTCAGAGGTGGTGCATGTGGCGCCAAATTGCTCTGACTTGTCTCCGCTACTTGATCTTCAAAGTGAGACTCTCCCCAGAGTCAGTGTAAAGATATGTGTTCTGCATACTTGAACGGGTTCTAGCACTCGTGACTTGCGTCATTCAAAGAAAACCTGAAGCTATTTATGGCATACGAGTGAGCGTTACAAGATGTGGATTTTGAGGAAGTTCCTAAATGAAATAAAAATGGCCGCCCACGAATCGTGACAAGATTAGGGCGACCTCTTTTTTTATGCGATGCTTCCTTTGTTTCTACTGCGTCGCTGACTTTACCTCTTCCACAATCAATGGGTCGGTTGTAACAACCGGCTCACTTGTCGGAGTTGAGGATGGAGTAGTTGCGGCTTCACTCTCAATGACCGACGCGATTGCAAATCTCGGACCAACGCTTTCAACCCTGATTCTGACCTTGTCTCCCACTTTTGCTCCCTTGACGAAAATGACAAAACCTTGCATCTTTGCTACACCATCTCCCCTTCTTGAAAGCTCAATGACCGCAACATTGTATTCTTTACCAGCTTCTACGGGCCTTGGACCATCCATCGATCGTCCTCCACCATATCTGCTGCCTTCTGTGAATCCTCCCTGTCCTCTTCCGCCACTACTGCCGTATCTGTTCCCTCGATCTCCTCTGTTTATGTAACTCATTTGTTCTAATACGCTACTGAAATGATCAAGCGTTATTCTTAACATATAAGGGATTATGAGAAGGTGATGCCTTTGCAATGTAAACTCGACATTGCGAAGCGATCGCGTTAACGGGGAAGACACTGTAACATGGGGCAACTCGCCTGAACCCAACTCTGAGAGCCCCGCGTTCTGCCTACTTCTTCTCTAGGTTGGGACAACCATCTCTGGTAATAGGGTTGGACGATTTTCAATTTTGGCGATCGTGTCCTAGTGTTAAGTAGTACATGGGTCAGATATTACGAATTGACCAGAGCAATCCAAAAATGACGGAATCTGAAACGGCAACTGATGAACGCAAAAGGGTGGATTTGGCAGGGGCTTGGAATAGGTACATACGAAGAAATTGAGAGAATACTTCCAAACGACTACCATCCTCTCCTCGATCCCAAGGAGACACAGGAGGCTGTGTTTGCAGTAAAGAACTACATCGAAGAAAACCTGTGCAGAGAGCTCAATCTTATGATGGTACAGGTGCCTTTGATGGTCGATGTTGAAAGCGGGGTCAACGACTTGCTGGATCGCGACGGGTCCAGAACTCCGATTCAGTTTCACATCAAGAATGATTTTGACAAGCACCCAATAGATGCGCAAGTGGTTCAGGCGGCAAAGTGGAAGAGGGTCGCCCTAAGACAATTTGGAATGTTGAGCGGAGAAGGGATTTGCACCGACATGAGGGCCGTGAGAAAGGACTACTTTCTGGATCATGACCATGGCGCGTATGTTGATCAATGGGACTGGGAAAGAACAATCTCTCATGAAGATAGGAATCTAGATTATCTCAAGACAACAGTCAGGAAGATATGGAAGGTTTTGAAGGGCGCTGAAACTCATGTCCAGAATCTATTTCCCATGCTTAAGGCAAAATATCCGAGTCTTCCTGAAGAAATCAGTTTCATCCACGCAGAGGACATACTCGAATTGTACCCGGATATGCCAAGGAAAGAGAGGGAAACCGCTACACCGCAAAAGAATCCTGCCTTGTTCATAATTGGGATTGGCTGGACGCTGAAGGACGGCTATCCTCACGAGATGCGCGCTGCTGATTACGACGACTGGGTCACAGAAACAGTCTCGGAGGATGGAAGACCTATGCATGGATTGAATGGAGACATCCTTGTGTGGAATCCTGTCACAATGCGAAGGCACGAACTATCCTCTATGGGAATATGAGTGAACTCGGAATCGCTAAGGAAACAGCTCGAAATAACACACCAGCTTGAATGGCTCAAATTGCCATATCACCGAGGTATTATGAACAATGAGCTTCCGATAAGCATTGGCGGCGGCATCGGTCAATCCAGAACCTTCATGCTGCTCTTGAAGAAGGCTGCATTGGGAGAAGTGAGTGTCAGCGTTTTGCCCAAGATCTTGAGAGAGATGTGCGCGAAGAAGAACATTCATCTTCTTGAGTAGAGATGATAATATCGGAATCAAGAAATGTGAGGGGGTTTTGGCACCCTCTTACGAAGACCGCTAGTTTTCCGAGTGTTGGCTTGATCTATGGCCAGATTCCAAGCGTCCTTATTGCCTCTGAAACTCTTCCAACAGCAAGAGCAAGAGCGCCATCTCTCATTGGGACATTGTATCTCCTCGCTGTTTCAAAGGTACTCTTGAAGGCTGAAACCATCTTCTGCTCGAGTTTCTCATTCACTTCAGCTTCAGTCCAATGCTCGCGGTTCAGGTTCTGCACCCATTCTAGGTAGCTGACAGTCACTCCTCCTGCGTTTGCCAGAATGTCGGGCACTACCAAGACTTTGTTGTTTTCGAGTATCTTGTCGGCCTCGGGGGTTGTCGGCCCGTTTGCGCCTTCACAGACAATCTTTGCCTTGATCCTGGATGCGTTTCTGTCAGTTATTGCATTCTCGAGTGCTGCGGGAATCAGAATATCGACTTCGGATTCCAAAAGTTCCTCATTGCTGATCTCTTGCGTGCCTTCTAGACCTACGACAGAGCCGGTCTTGTCTTTGTGCAACTGCACCTTACGCGGATCAAGACCTTGTTTGGACATTATCCCGTCTTTGGAATCGCTCACTGCGACGACTTTCACGCCAAGTTCCTTCAGGAACACTGCACTCCATGAACCAACATTCCCATATCCTTGAACAGCGGCAGTTGCGCCCTTGAGATTTAGCTTCAGAGAACGCGCCGCTTCTCTCGCCGCGATTACACATCCTCTCGAGGTCGAATTGAGTCTGCCCTCAGATCCTCCAAGTGAGATTGGCTTGCCTGTCACGACTTCTGGTACTTGATACCCGTGAATCTGGCTGTACGTGTCCAGTATCCAGGCCATCGTTTGAGGGTCGGTGTAGACATCAGGCGCAGGCACATCCCTGTAAGGACCGATGAAATCCGCAATGGCAGAGGTGTACCTTCTTGTCAGCCTCTCCTTTTCGCCTAGCGACATGTTCTTCGGGTCACAGACAACGCCGCCTTTGGAGCCGCCATATGGTATGTCTACGACTGCACACTTCCATGTCATCCAGGCAGCGAGCGCCTTAACTTCATCCAAAGTGACATTTGGATGGTATCGTATTCCTCCCTTGAAGGGGCCCCTGGCATCGCTGAACTGAACACGATAGCCCTGAAAGTTCTTGACTCTGCCATTATCCATTTTTATTGGGATTGAGACACTTAAGATTCGCTTTGGTTGCTTTAGCATCTCGTGTGCGTCAGAATCTAACTTGATTAGAGAAGCAGTATTCTCAAGCTGCTTCATCGCATTCTCGTATGGGTTAGGCGCCGAACCTGAAACCATTGGCACTCTTGGTACACTCCTCTGAACGGTTGTCATAAAATACCCCAGTGGTTTATCTGCTCGAATTAGTATAAAACCTCACGCATGATTCTCATTCGTGATAACGATGGAACTATTGTCGAGAAGTATCTTCCTTTTGGCGAGTGTAAAGAAAAGAGGGTTCTTTCAGATATAGCGGACTACACGGCGAGGAGTGTCAGAGTACCTTCGACGTGATCCAAGTAGCGTATTTTCCTGATTATTGTCTCTTTGACTTCTTCTGGTGTACTGCCTTCAATTTTTGCCAGAATATCGTAAACTCCGTAGACCACGTGAGCTTCCGCCACATGCTCTGTCTCACGCAGCTCCTTGAGTAACTCAAACTCAACTCCCGACTCTGCATCTATCAAGACGAAGGCGATTGCCATGACCCTCAAGGGTCGATATGAAGAGCATGCTTGAAAAGCCAGATGACGATTCTCACAATTGAGAGTAAGCGAGCAGTCAAGACAACGAGTGCGCCAGTTCAGTCTACCTAGACTACATTAATGGCAGTCGTATTCGATTTCGATTCGCTTCAGATTCGAACGATTCGCAGATCGAATTATGTTTAGAGTTGCTCTTCTGATCTTTTCTGTGACATTCGATAAGGCTTATTAGATTACATCAAACCTAACGAAACAAATGACGACAACTCTCTCGGAGTTTGTCTATTTTCCTGACGATGAGAACTGGTCAACATGGATGACTAGGATCATTGCAATGACAAACTTTGGCGGAGCGGATTTTGGAGAAATTCATCGCGCTGTCAAAGGACTCAAGACAGGTGACTATGAAGGTTGGCACAATAGATGGCGTGGAATGGCCGAATATGTCGAAGGGCTTTCGAGAGTTGCTGAAAATACAAATCACAAAGTGACTGCTCGCAAATCGTATCTTAGAGCATACACCTACTATCGTATGGCTCAGCTGTGGCAGCAAGATTCGATGAGCATGATTCCTCTGCAAATGTTTGACAAGATGCTGGAGTGCTACACAAAGTGGGCAGAACTCTCAGTCCCGAGAGTAGAG
Organism: bacterium; assembly: GCA_027310845.1. Lineage (GTDB taxonomy): Archaea > Thermoproteota > Nitrososphaeria > Nitrososphaerales > CADDZS01 > JASHOD01. The sequence continues at coordinate 7,503 of DAIDAB010000015.1, forward strand.
CGTGTGGAAATCCCATTTGAGGGAATCAAGATGCTAGGGTGGTACATTCCACCAAAGGTGAAGATTGTTGCCAAGAGTCCAATCATGATATACTGCGGCCCTGAATCAATGGATTGCGGCGTCTTAACTTTCACTGGACCTACAGAGGCCGCCGAACGGGGAATCGCGACACTAATCGTTGATGGGCCGGGACAGGGAACGACTTTGCGGTATAAGAAAGTATTCGGAAGGCCTGACTTTGAAAAGCCATTTTCAGCCATGGTTGACTATCTTGAGACTAGGCAAGACACAGATGCTTCAAGGCTTGGTGTTTTCGGCTCTGACATGGGCGGGTACTTCTCGGTGAGATCTGCGGTCTTTGATAAGAGAGTTAAGGCATTAGGAAACATTACTGCATGTTACGACGTCTACACTGATCTCTACTTGAATGCAAGAGAAAACCACAAAGCCGCGCTCCACGCATTTCTTGGAACCTCCGACCAGGACGAAGCGAGAAGAAAGCTTGTGGATTACACTCTTAATGGAATAGCAAACAGGGTAACATGTCCTCTATTCGTGATGCATGCTGAGGAAACTGCCGTATATCCGGTGGAACCTGCTTACAGATTATACAGAGATGCAAAGGGCCCGAAGGAGCTCCATATTGTGAACGCAGGCCACACTGTCATGGACAGGCGAATGGAATCAATTTCACAGGCCATGGATTGGCTATCGGATCAACTTTTCAAACATGGTGGAGCTTGATTTCTTGAAAACGGCAGTTATGAGGGAGTTCGGAGCACCTCTAATGATAGAGGATTTCCCAATGCCGAAATTAGGAACAAACGATGTCCTCATCAAGGTCAATATATGCGGCGTCTGCTACAGCGACGTCAAGATCTGGACTGGAAGGTCAAGTGTCAAACCTCCACTTCCACATGTCATGGGGCATGAGATCGGAGGCATAATTGCTTCATTGGGGCAAAATGTGAGTGGCCTAGAAGTTGGAGACCGCGTGATTGTCTACCTCTACGACACGTGCGATAAGTGCCAAGCTTGCAAGAGTGGCCGCGACAACGAATGCCCCAACATGGGTCCTTTGCTTGGATTCACTCGCCACGGCGGCTTTGCAGAGTACGTCTCGATCCCTTCAAAGAATGTCTTCAAAATTCCAAAAGAACTACCTTTGGAAGATGCCGCCTTGTTGCCAGATGCCGTCCTCACTCCATACTACGGGATAGTCGAGAAAGCAAAAGTGCAATTTGGAGAAACTGTGATGCTTCTCGGAATGGGAGGGCTTGCCCTCTGCGGAGTCCAGATTTTGAAACTGATGGGTGCAAAGGTCATTGCAGTCTCGAGAACGCAAGACAAGCTTGACCTCGCCAAGAAATTCGGCGCCGACTATACAATTACCAATTCAGGAATTGACCTTCCTTCGGAGGTGAGAAAACTTACCGATGGAAACGGAGTCGATTGTGCTATCGATTTTGTGGTGAATGGAACCACTCTTGAGCAATGTGTGAGGTCATTGAGGCGAGGCGGGAGAACCCTAATGCTTGGATATAGTACGGATCCCCTGCCTCTCAACACCTCGCTCC
>DAIDAB010000015.1:9089-19208 GCA_027310845.1 bacterium
TGGGAGCACTGGGTTGTGTGATGTCATCACGATCAGGAACTCGAAAGAATTTGAGAGACATTATCAGACTTGCAGCCGAAGGCAAAATTAGAACAGTACTCACTGAAACCTACGATCTTTCCTCGATTAACACTGTCCTTGGTCGTCTTGCAAAGAATGAGATATCAGGCAGAGTAGCTGTTAGTTTGTAAATTAGAGCAAGCTGAACCCATGACTCCGCGTCCACGTGTTCTCTTCTGGCCACTGGGAAATCCTGAGATCGAGACAGCCCAGGAAGATGCAAGAAGGGCTTTGGGAAATCTGAAACAGGCAAATCTAGACATCACTTCGATAGAGAGGATGACCTGGTGGGAACCTACAGAGATCTCGAAGCTCGCAAGATCCTTAAAGAAAGAAGAATTCGATCTCGTGCTCATCTTCTCGGCGACTCATGGCACAGTGAGATGCATCACGGCGGTCGCAAAGCGATACAAAATCCCTACAATAATCTGGGCAATCCCCTTGAGGTATTCGCTCGCAACGAGTGGGCTCGCGAGTTCATATCTTCGTGAAAGGGGATATTTTGTCAGGCTACTCTGCAACGAGCCAACTGACGAGAAGGTGAAGATCGAGGTTGAAACTGTCGCGAGAGCAGCTCGCGCGAACAAGGAGTCGAAAGAGTATAAGATCGGAATAATCGGAATTCTTTCTCCACTCATGATTTCGCTTCCATACAACCTTGCCCTGCTCAAGAAACGGCTCGGTCCTACGACAATTGAGATCAGTATGCCTTCTCTCGATAGGACTCTCAAGTCAGTGAAAGGGAGAGACGTTGAGAATGCAGTTACGGATATCGAAGCAAGGTATCCCGTAAAAGTCAGCAAAGAAATGCTTGCAAAGGCAGCAAAATTTCAATTAGCAGTTCGAAAAATAGTCAAAGCGAACAAACTCGACGCAATCGCGCTCGAATGCTGGACGAATATCTTTCCAAAGTACGGTGTGAATCCATGTCTCGGACATCTGGATGATCTCGTAGTTGGATGCGAGGGGGATGTGGTGAGCATGAGCGGCGCTCTCATTTTGAAAGCAATAAACGGAGTGAACCCGTACCTTACGGACATTCTTGCGGTAGATGAGAAGAAAAACATGATAGAGTTAAGCCACTGCGCTGCCCCTATCTCGCTTGCAAGAGACCCCTCGGAAATCAAGATCTCAGACCGCACTGACAAGAGAAGTGCTGGGAAGACTGCATTCGTCAATTTCAGCCTCAAGGCCGGTCCCGTCACGCTCGTTAGATTCTACGGAATGAATCTTGACAAGATCCACATGACTTTTGGGGACTTGAAGAGCACTGGAAATTACTGGGGAGGAATCAGCCCTGTGGTCGAATCCAAGGGAAATGCAGCTGAATTCTTGAAGAACATATCCGGTAACCACTACCTGATAACTTATGGAGATGTTCGACCAGAACTACGTCTCTTTGCAGAATGGAATGGGTTGCAAGTTAGAGAAGATTGAATCCAAAGAGTGTCTTACACAGTAAGTCTTCCAGTATGCGGTTCAGTGTTGAACATGGCCTCCAATGCAAATTGCTGAGAAAATTCAAATGATCTAAGAACCTTAGGATGGCTTGCTTCGACGAATTCGCGTCTCACTCATTAATATAGAAAAATCTCTGTAGCCGGCGCAACAGAACGCTTTTTTCTGGGATGAAGCCGTTTCAGGCTCCTTTTAGCTTGCGCACCTGGTTTCAGGGTGTCTGTTGAACAGCGTGCGATGAATCGGCCTACTGCTTATCGTTGCGATACCCGCGATGTCTGACCAACTCCAAAATAAGAGAATTTAACTACGAATTGCACTTTTTCTGAGGCGTTGCGTCATCCTAAGAAACTTGAGTGCATGAGGATCGGGCTCACAGGTTCGCCCGGCACTGGCAAGAAGACTGTCGGGGCCGAGCTCTCAAAGATAACCGGACTAGAGCCAGTCTCTTTGAATGACTTTGCAATCAGGAATAGAATCGGAAAGTGGTCTCACGGAGAATTCGTCGTCGACATTGAGAGGCTTGGCAAAGAAAGGCTTGACACTCGCGGAAAGATAATCTATGGACATCTTCTCCCATATGTTATCCCTAGTCACAGTCTCGATTTCGTCGCCATACTTCGATGCTCCCCCAAAGTCTTGAGAAGGCGTTATATCTCAAGAGGCTATTCAAGTTCCAAGATGGAAGAGAACATTGAGGCTGAACTACTCGACATCATTTCCTTCAAGTGTTTAGAATCCTACAGGAAGGAGAAGGTTGCGGAGTTCGATACCACGCGCTCGCGACTTCCCCACAATGTCGCTCGCAAAGTACTTGACACAATTAGGGGTCAAATTCCTGCGCGCTACGGAATAGTCTCATGGACTCGAGATGCCTCAAGGTCATCAAAAAACCTGAGAACTATGCTTCATTCTATGGAATAATTTGCGCTAAAGAGGCACTTGAGAAACTGCGATAAGTCAAGGTGTCGTATTTGCTGGGGGAAAGGCGGAGCGCATAAATAACAAATATAAGAACTAACACGGGCCTTTGATACCTAGCCAAGGGCCATTCCTATTTAGGTAGGATGAGCACGGCAAATGGTTAAATCGGATATTTGGGTGACTAGTCAAAGTTATGCAACCTCAAGGAGAGGTTGACCTCGAGGCCTTAAGCCAGAAGATCGACGCTCTCGCGACACAGCGTTCCAACTCTATCAATGACTACAAGCGTCTTGATCAGCGGAGGCGAGAAATCCGGAGGGAGATACGGGAATACACCGAGAAAATCAATGTCGATAGAAAAGCACTCGACGAATATTATGAGAAGATCTCTGACTTCAAGGCGGTAAGACGTGATATTCTTTCAAAGATCCGGGACATGAAAACAAAGTCCTCTGAGGTGGAGAAAGAGCTAAGACAATTCGAAAAGAACCTCCCAAGAGAAGGAGATGTCCTGAACGAACGTCTCAAGAAGGTAGAGTGGAAGCTCCAAACCGAAAGGCTGACTCGCGATGAAGAAAAACAACTTGTTGGGATGGTGAAAGAGCTTGAAACAAAGCTCAAGGTGTGGAAAAAGGCACACTCTACGAAAAAGGAACTTTCCGGCGTCCTTGACCAGATCCGATTGCTAAAGAAACAGCTTGATGAAATGAACTCGTTCAAGTCAGCCAACGACCCCGAAGTCAGAGCAAGGCATGAGCGTGTCGCGACGATGATGAATTCAAGACATGAGCTCTTTCAGGAGATTGAGTCAATCAACAACGAACTTGTCACGATTGATGCTAACATTGTAAAAGCAACTCAAGACTTGGACACTCTGAGAGCGCAAAGGAGGATGCTGGTTGAGGGAAGGAGAACTCGAGATCACGAGTCAAGCAGAGCAAGAACCAGAGAACTTGTTGAAAGGGCAAAAGACGATGCGATGAAGAAGTTAGAGCAGGGCGAGAAGCTGAGTTTTGATGAACTGAGGTTAGTTTACGCTGACGACCCAGAACCGGTCAAGTAGACGTTTAGATCTCCATGCTGAAGACACAGTCGGGGCAATTCGCGAATAGTTGGAGGGGTGCTCGAGTTGTCTAGTGAGGACTCCGAATCTACAAAGACGCTCATAATCTGTGTCGATAGAGACAATGATGTCGGTCTTAAGACTGGAATCCAGACCCCTATTGTCGGGAAGGACGCATGCCTTAATGCTGCTTCTAGACTGGCAATGGCAGATCCAGAGGAGGCTGACGCAAACACAATATTCGCCGCAGTGAAGCAGTACGACGAACTCATGGGCAAGGGGCAAGAATGCGAGGTGGTGGTCGTCGGCGGAGTTTTTGAGAGGGGAGTCGAGGGCGACAGGAAGATTAGAAGAGAAGTAGCACAGACAATCAAGGGGTATCCTGCCAAAGAGTCAGTGATAATTTCTGATGGGGTTGAAGGCGAAGAAGTGGTGCCAATAATCAACGCGCTAGTCCCGGTGGTCTCAATCAGGCGCGTGATAATCAAGCATAGCAAGTCTGTCGAAGAATCTTACGCTGTTCTCGGGCGCTACTTCAAGATGCTGTTTCTGGACCCTAGGTATGCACGGTATGCTTTAGGCGTTCCTGGCATCATCTTCATAGGAATTGTTTTGATTGATTATTTCTTCGGGCCAGGTGCGGTTCCACTTGTACTGATTGGATTAATAGGAGCTGCGTTTGTCATAAGGGGGTTCGACGTCGACCGTAGAATAGAAGGGCTCCGCAATCTTACTTCGGCTGGATATCTAAGGTTACTCGGCACGACGACATCGGCTTTCATTGTGCTGGCAGGGATAATTGCTGGAGTGACTCCTTTCTTCACCCCATGCCTAGGTGACGTTTGCCCAAATCCAGCTGCCGCCATAGCAAACTTACTTGGCCCTAATCCTTCGTTCTCGACTGTACTACTTTGGATGCCTAAAATTATTGGACGCTTCATTGAGTATTCTCAAATATACGTCTGGATAGGTTTAGGATTGTACATTATGGTAGCTCTTGTATTCAACATACTTAGGCCGAAATCTAGGCACATTATAAGAAATGTCATCGCATTAATAGTGCTCGGCTTACTGTATCCACCAGTCTTCTACCTTTCGGAGACTCTTGTTAGCAATGCTAGTTCGCTTGACCAGTTCGTCGCGATCTCGATGTTTGCTCTCGCCGTGACTTTTGCGGTTGCTGCGTACTTGTATTACCGGATAACAAAGAGAAGGGAATATCCGAAGGCGATTCAAGTCTGAACGTACTTGGAACGTCCTCCTTGGTTAATGCTCTCCAAATCAATCAATTCTCATTTTAGCTTCACATTGATCAAGAAATATGGATTCCAGTAATATGAAGCTGAATTGAACTCGCATTTCTATGCATTGGACTTTATGAGATATGGAACGTAGATTGCACTTGAAACGGACTCAATCGAGCATAAATCGTCGCAGCCAAGTGCTAAACAAGTCTTAGCCTCACCTTGGCGCTCCAACTCTTTTGTGCTTTCAAAAGTACTCAATCTCGATTGTGGTACTGAGCGCTTTGGGTGATGCATTGTGCTATTGTTTCGCAACTTGCGTAACGGTTGGGGATTCCGAAAACAGAGTCATATGAAATCAAAGCTTCTTGCAAATGCCTGAGCCCGCTTGCCTTATTTCGGATGTCTAGCAACCCAGAGCAAACATGTACAATGACAGAACACAGTCCAGAAAAATCCCATGGAAGTAGGCTTGTCAGAGAAAGATTTGCGTTGGAAGAAAGAGGATTCACTGTTTCAAATAAAGATATAGCAGTGTCGTAGAGACTCACAAAAGAGCCAAATTAGGAATTGATCGAGAAAAATCAAGATAGTGTAGAGAGTAAAGAATCTGTCTCGACGCTTGATCTTAAGGCAGAGAGAGTGTCTACGGGGTCAATGGCATTTGACGCTATTCTTGGTGGTGGCATTCCGACCAGTGCAATAACGGACATTTACGGCGCAGCCGGCACAGGAAAGACGCAATTTGCCTATCAATGCGCACTGATGGTTTCGCTTGGAAGATCAGGCGAAGACAAGGTGCGCGTTGTCTATGTGGATTGTACAGGTTCGTTCCGCCCAGAACGGATCGCCGAGATGGCTGAGAAAAGAGAGCCTTCCAGGGAAGGGGTTAGCATTCTTGAGTCGATTTCTTCAATCAGAGTGAGAAGCGTCTCTGAACAACAAGACACAAACGAGCGAATCCTTTCTGGCACCGAATTCTCAAATTGCAAGTTGATCATTGTAGATGATGTAACGAGAAACTTTGTTTCGGAGTATGGGATGAAAGAGTCAGAATTGATTTCTAGACAGCACAAACTTGCGATGTATACAAGGAAGCTTGCCTATCTTGCGATTTCCAAGAACACAGCAGTACTCCTGACTAACAGTGTGAGATCTAGAATGGCACTCGGAGAGGGAGAGACAACGGGGAACATCATCTCACAATTTGCCCTATTCAGAATACACTTTCGGAAGGTCGACAACATGAGATCTGCAGAGATAGTCCAGCCTCTTGTACGAAACCGAGGGTGCAAGTTTGAAATAGAAAGCAGAGGAATAGTTCCCTAAATGATCCCGACAAATAGCAAAGTATTGTAGAGAATCCAGAAGAACAGAAACATCATGATATAGGATCCGATTCCCTGAGTCACCATTTTCGTTCTATCCTTTTGCATAATACCGAGCCCAAGCGCGTACTTGGCAGCATAGTATGACGCAATGTAGACAAAGATAGCCACATAAAATCCATAGTACGAATTTGGATTGACGGTGGGCGGAGTCGTTCCGACGAAACCTATGAGCCCTGATACAAGCCCAGCCAGTGCTCCTAAACCTACACGGATCCACGCCAGCATCTTTAGACGGCTCCGAATGAAATTCTGATCTACTGGCTGAACCACAGGAGGCGGCCCGCTGCCTGACGGATTAGGATTTGAGCTCAAAATTGATTCAATCTCCTCGTGTAGTCATTCTATCTCGAAAAACGCATTTCTAAGTGTCAAACGTGCTGAAACCCTTGCTCTTTTCTGCTTCTTCGAGCACGACATCTTTTTAGCATTTTGGTAAACAGAGAATCATACCTCAGAGGATTGTATTCGGAAGCTGTGGATTCACATGGAAATTTCCGCGTGGGAAATCGACATTCTCGCTAGGCGAATCAATTCATCAATTTCTGGCTACTCTTTGAGCACCGTTTACTCGATTGATCAAGGCGCGCTTCTAAGATTGCGCCACGAGACAAAACACGAGCTATTGATTGCAATCTCCTCATTTGCAACTTGGCTAACGACAAAGAATCTGGCCCTTCCCCAGGCTGAGCCCTTTGTAACAAAGATCAGAGAAACAATAGAAAGGACAAAGCTGACAAAGGTTGCGCAGGCAGGGGATGAAAGGATAGCAGAGTTTTCTTTTGAATCTAAAGACGGGGAAAGGAATTCCCTTTTCGCCGAATTCTTCGCTGGAGGCAATCTGGTTCTGGTAGATGAAAAGGGAATCATACTCGAAACAGAAAAATCCCAGCGCTTCAGACACAGGAGCATAATTGTAGGTGAGAAATACGAGCTTCCGCCTTCGAGAGGGGTGAGCCTCAGAGTTCTTACTAGAGAATCGCTACGTTCTCTCGCTGAAGCTTCGCTCAAAAGTCACGAGGGCTCCCTCACCTTGGTAAGGTGGTTTGGGAGAACTGTCGGCACATCTAGAAAATTCGTCGAGGAGATATTCCACAAATCAGGAGTAATTTTGGATATTCCGTTTGCGTCGATTTCAGACAAGGAAATAGATTTGCTCGCTGAGGCAGTAGAGGATCTGAAAAAACGGCTGGAATCAAGCAACAAAGGGTACTTGCTTCTCCCAGAAGAAGATCTGGAGGAAGATCAGGAAGTTGACGTATGCTCTCTTATTCCCAGTACATGGAAAGCACTCGTCGAGGAAAGAAAGGCGACTATTCAGGAATTTCCGACGCTTAGCGAGGCTCTCGACGAAGCACAAGTTCAAGCGCTTGTATTAGAAAGAAGGAGCAAAGCATCTAAGGAAATCAGATCTAAAGCGGAGGAGCTCGACAGTGCCATCTCAAAGCAAGATGTTCAGATAGTGAAGAACAAATTGAACTCGGAAGAATTGAGAAGAATTGCATCGGAGCTAATGCAGAGCTACCCTGAGAACATGGATGAGATGCTAGTGAAAAAGCTAGAGTTCATTGGAATCGTGGAAAGAGATGCCGTCAGAGTTGGGAGTTACAGATTCGTCAACGAGCCCAGGGCTTTTGTGTCATCTTTCTCGAAGAGTAGTGCCATGGCTTCCAGATTGTTTGATGAAGCAAAGAGACTCGAATCGAACAACCTCAACATATTTCGCAGCAGAGAGGATCTATTGCGAAGGAAGCAAACATTGCTTGATCAGACAAGAATCTCAGAGGAAAGAGCAGCTAAGCGAATAACACTTGAGAGACGCACACGGGAATGGTTTGAACGTTACAGATGGTTTCTCACATCAGATTTGCGGCTTGCAGTTGGAGGGCGAGACAGCACGTCGAACAGCATTGTAATCAACAAGTACACCGAAACAGGAGATGTAGTCTTTCATGCTGATATTCATGGATCTCCTTTTTTCGTCCTAAAGACGAAAGGAAAACAAGAGAGTGATTTGGGAAGTTCGATTGAGCTGGAACTTGCGCAGGCGACTGCAAGTTTCAGCAGAGCCTGGAAGGATGAGCTTGGTTCTGCCGATGCCTTCTGGGTACGACCTGATCAGATAAAGAAGAGTGCACCTTCAGGTGAGTACTTGCCGAGAGGATCTTTTTTCATCGAGGGAAAGAAGAACTTTGTGAAACATGTCAAAGTAGAGCTGGCACTGGGTATAATGACATCAGACAAGCTTCCACATGAAGGCAATGAGCCTGCCCCAGATTCAAGGGAACAAATGGCGCAACCAGTTGTGATTTGTGGGCCGGAAAAATCATTATCGGGATACTGCATCGCTCTTGCGAAGATAGCTCCAGGAAAAGAAAAGAGCACAGCTATTGCGCGCAAAATCAAACAAACGCTTGTTGGAAGAGTAAGAAATGAGGGACTAAAAGAGGCAGTGAAAAAGATGTCGATTGACGAATTCATTCGGGTCCTTCCATCAGGAACATATAAGCTAGTTTCAGAAAAACAAAATGGTTAAGAGTTGCTACAAGCCCACAATTATCACTGGTGATCCATACGAAGCGCATGCTAGATACAACTTCAAATTTCGTTCCCGTAGTAAGAACTCGCATTCTTGTCCGTGAAGTGATGAACAGTCCAGTCATTACTGCTTCCGCAGATGAAAACATCAAAGAGATATCTGACAAGATGACCAGTTCTAGGGTAGGTAGCGTGGTGATCACAAAGGACGAACTTCCAATTGGAATAGTTACAGACGGAGATATCGTAACCAAAGTTGTCGCAAAAGATGTGATTCCGAGCAAAGTCAACGCGTCCGATATAATGTCCACGCCCGTTCACATGATAGAAAGCGAGAGGGAGATAATTGAAGCTGCGCGAGTAATGAGGAGTTCGAAAATAAAAAGACTCGGAGTGTCTTACAAACACAATATGGTCGGAATAATATCAATATCTGACATTCTTGCGATTACTCCAGAACTATTTGATATCATTTCTGAAAAGGCGCGAATAGTCACCAACGCCGCTACTCGGGAACCAAGCTATCTTGCGGGATACTGCGACCAATGCAATCAATGGTCTGACATGCTTCTAGAGATGGACAACAAATTCATATGTGAAGAATGCACGACTGGCAAAGAAACCGCGGCCGAACCCGAAGAGGAATCAACATAGAAAGATTTCTCCGGTTCGAAAGGAGAACTCGTGGCAACTCATGCTTCAGGCAATGCAGAGATCCCGAGAAAAAAGATTGGAACCACAATTCCTTGTTGATGGAATGCTCGGTTCCCTCGCCGTGAAGTTGCGCATATTGGGCTTTGATACAATATACGACAAAGAGTCCACAGACAGCGATCTCATGAAGATCGCAAGAGAAAGCAAGAGGATTCTGCTGACTTCGGACAAGGGATTGATTGTACAATCAAGACTCTCTCGCCTACCTTGCGTGGCACTGGTCCAGAGAAACGACGCGGAGCGACTTGCTGAGCTACTGGACCAACTTGGAATATCGAGAGTCGATACATCAAAATCATCACGCTGCTCTTTGTGCAACGGCCAGCTTGAAATGGAGGGAACTGACGACCTAGCAAGGCAGATCTATCGCTGCTTGGATTGTCATAAGAAATATTGGAGGGGCTCGCACTGGGATAAACTCGAGAAGCTTTTCGAATTGGTGAACTTCTATCTTTCCAGCAAAAAGGGTAATGCAAGAGGTTAGCATTCGTTGGCAACCTCTCAAAAAGATCACGTACAGAAGCTTTTCAATCAAGGAGACGGGAAACTACTAATATCTTTAGCAAGGGATTCAATTGAAGAATATCTCTCAAACTCACGCCTCACGATTCTAACAAAGATAGCAAATGATCCAAGGTTCGAAATCAAATTAGGTTGCTTTGTCACGCTTAAAAAAAACGACAGCGAGAAATCGCTCAGGGGTTGCATTGGTTTTCCTGAACCAGTGTTC
>DAIDAB010000015.1:19218-19585 GCA_027310845.1 bacterium
CAGTGTTCAAGTTAGCAAAAGCTCTGCCGCAGGCTGCAGTAGCTGCGGCAACAGAATATCCTCGTTTTCCCGCAGTTCGCCATGAAGAGTTAGGCGAGCTCCTGACTGAAGTGAGTGTTCTCACAGTTCCGAGACAAGTTCAAGTGAAGTCCCAGAAAGACCTTCCGAAACTGATCGAACCAGGAAGAGACGGGCTGATACTCAAGTGGACATACGGCTCTGGATTGCTTCTTCCACAGGTCGCAAAGGAGTATAAATGGGACTCCGAAGAGTTTCTTTCGAATTTGTCGATGAAGGCGGGTGCGCCTCCCGATCAATGGCTTGTTCCTGACTCTTTGATCTACAAATTTAATGCTCAGGTCTTCGG
>DAIDAB010000160.1 GCA_027310845.1 bacterium
TTCAATGCGTTCAGGATCAGGGCACATCCATGTTGCCCGTGTCGCTTCGACGCGTGCGGAATCCTGCAAGTCTTTGATTTTAGAAGAGTGTGGTTGGTTTCGAATTGACAAAGTGGGTAATAACTTCAGCATGGCCATATTCCTCAGACGTCCCCCATCTCGGGAATCTTATAGGTTCGGTTCTATCTGCGGATGTGTTTGCTAGGTTCCATAGACTCATTGGGGATAGTGTGGTTTTTGTTTCGGGCTCAGATGAACACGGAACTCCTCTTGAAGTAGAGGCGTTAAAGCGTAAGATGCTGGTCAAAGATCTTGCTGACCAAAATCACGCGAGGATCTCACAACTTTTCAGGAGGTGGGACATCTCATATGACAACTATACCAGAACAGAGTCCCCAGTCCACAAGAAGTTTATACAGGAACATTACACTGAGATCAACAACAACGATTCGTACATTTTCACTCAGATCGAGCGAATCCACTACTGCCCGCACGACAAGAGATTTCTCCCTGACAGGTTCGTAGAGGGGATATGCCCATATTGCAGCTACGAAAGGGCGCGAGGCGACCAGTGCGAAAACTGCGGCAGGCCTTTGAACGCTGAACAGCTAGTGAAGGCCTATTGCGTTATCTGCCGAGGCCCGACAGAGCTCAGGGAAACAAAGCAGTGGTTCTTTGATCTTCCAAGGCTCTCCGATTACATTTCAGATTACCTAGGTCGCGCAGAGCTGTCGCAAAACGTCATTAGGTTTTCAAGAGGGTGGATAAAGGACGGCCTGCGTCCTAGATCTGTGACACGCGACTCTGAGTGGGGAATTAGGGCGCCATTCCCCGGAGCAGAGAAGAAGACAATCTATGTCTGGATGGAAGCTGTCCTAGGATACGTGTCTGCGACAATCGAGTATTTCGAAAAGAAAGGCGCAAAAGAAGAGTGGAAGGAATACTGGTTCAAGCAAGATACGAAGACTGCCTTTTTCATAGGGAAGGATAATATCCCGTTTCACTCCATAATTCTGCCAGCGTTACTTCGTGCGTCTGGAAAGGTGTACGTTGAACCCTCTACAATAAGCTCTACTGAATTCCTTCTTTTCGAGGGTCAGAAATTCTCAAAGAGCAACAAGATCGGAATTTGGATCGACGAAGCACTCGAAATTCTTCCCACGGACTGTTGGAGGTACGCACTGATTGCACTAAGACCTGAATCTGGAGATATCAACTTTGGTTGGGATTCCCTGGTGGAAAAGGTGAATACCGATCTCAACGACACGATAGGCAACTTTGTTAACAGGACGCTCGTCGGAGTTTCAAAATTCGCAGAAAACTCTTTCAATTTGAAGTACTCCGATATCTCCGACGAATTCAAGAAGGACGTGCAAGAGATCAGGAACAGGCATCTTGCAATAAGAGAGCTTTACGAGACAATCGAGCTCCAGTCCGCCTGCAGAGAAATATTCAATCAAGTGGCAAGCGCTAACAGATTTTTGAGCGCAACCGAGCCATGGAAGGCCGTGAAGAACGACAAGCCTAGAGCACTTGCGATTCTGTATGTAGCTCTCTCGACTCTCAAGGTCGCTTGCAGCGAACTCTATCCAATTATCCCGGAGACTGTAAAAGAAATCATAAGCCAATCCGGTCTCTTCAAAACAAACGGCGGAGTGCCTCAATGGGATGACGTGTTGATTGATAACGAGTTGCCTATCAAGACAAGAGACACTAGGCCTGTGTTTTCAAAGACCTCAGCTTCTGTTCTGAAGAAGAAGCTCGAAGACCTGCGCGCTAGCAAGGCCGAATCAAAAGCAATTAATGCAAATAACTGAAGGTGGCTTCTGGAATGTCAGAACAACCTGAGCCAACTTCTGAGGCAAAGGAAGGAGAAAAGCCAACAGAGGTCACGTTTGAGGAGTTTCAAAAGATCGACATCAGAACCGCAAAGGTCCTAGTAGTTACAAGGGTGCCAAACTCTGCGAGATTACTGAAACTCATCCTTGACATAGGAGGCATCCAAAGCCAGTGCATCGCTGGGATTGGAGCAAAGTACGATCCAGAGCAACTCAAAGACAAGATGATTGCAGTGGTTACAAACCTCAAACCAAGAAAGATCATGGGCCTTACATCCGAGGTCATGCTATTGGCCGCTGCCGATGGCCCGGAGATTTCTACACTTATTCCCGACAGACCACTCTCATCGGGCGCAAAGGTCACCTAACCAGAGAAGTTTGTTTCAAAATGGAACCCGAGCTAAAGATGCTCTTCACTGAAGTGGAGAGACATGTCATGCCACTCGTCAGCGGGGAAACAGGCACGAGTTTCTCAAAGGATGAGAGCAGGGTTCTAGCGCTCCAGGGCATTCACAGGCTAAACCAGCGCATTGGATTCCTTGCTCGCACAAACTCCGGCGAAATGGGAGAGATGAGGTTGCTCCAAACCTACGTCAATAACCTGACGCTCGGAGTGAAGAACGATGTTCCAACTGTCATACGAGCCTCACTCAATTCAATACGTAATATCATTGCAACAATTACAAAGTCGGAAGTAAAAGACTGAACCTAGGAGTTCAGAGGTCTTAAATTTCATTGAAGAGGAGAGGCGCGATCTTGTTTAGCGGGTCGCTCGCGATTTTAGGAGGATTGCTGATTCTTGCAAGCGGAGCTCGCATGCAGTCCTTCTTACTAGACGCAGTTCTCTTTGTCTATCAGAGGGATGGTGGTGTTCTTCCCTCAACGATGAAACCACTTGTTGAAACCTTCATCCTCGTTGTGAGTCTGATAATCCTGCTCGGAGGGTTTCTAGCCATCATCGGAGGGTTCGCGATTTTTAGGAATCATTTCACGATGGGAAAAATACTCATCGCGCTCGGAGGAGGTATTGGGTTTGGAGGGATTGCCTTTTCCATGGGCTACGATATTTACGCTTACGGTTTCTCGGTGCTTATTTCCAGGTTTGACTACTGGATTGGTCTTTTATTTGCAACCGTTGCGCGTTACGTCGCTAAAGACGCTTCCTAGAGTGTATTTCTAATATCAAACCTTTAAAGAGAAAAGCAATGAGAGCGGAATACCAGCGGGCCAGTCGTCTAGAGGAAGAGAAACCCACAATCAGTTTCCTTTCGGAATACCTGGTTAGGACAACAGCATCATATAATGTGTTGCGGTCAAACCCTTACACGGTGTGGGTCGTCGGTTCAAATCCGGCCTGGCCCACTTGAACTTATTGATAGTGGATAGAATTTCTTTGTTGCATTGGACGAGTTGCTGGCACTAGCCTTACTATCAGTGACTTCAAACAACATAATATCCAGATTATCAGATCCAATAGCCTTCGTATGCTAACACAGTATATCTGTCGAGAAGGTCTGGATTTCCGATTTTTAGGCGCGAGCGAATTTAGCCCCGGTGATTTGAGCAACTCTTGATCATGTGTAACCAAGGCGCCTGAGATAATCCATGACATGTTTTTCATCCTTTTCGGAGAATGTATAGATTCGATCATCAGGAGTAACGTCTATTGGCTTGAGAGAGTCAAATGGATGTGGCTCTATCATGATTTCTTGGATAGCGCGTCCGTCCATGAAATCTGGCGGTCTTATGCCCATCAATGCAAGTGATGTAGGAGCCACATCTTCCAAACAAACATCTAGGCTTCCCGATTTTCTGATACTTGGGCCTGTCGCAAGAAATATTCCGTTTGGGCCATGATTTGCTTTTGGGAAATTCCCAGAGTTGGAGATGACTCTCCGGCTGAACGGATCAGATCTAATATTGACATCGTCGCGTGGAATAATAAGTAATTCAGGAGCAAAACCGAGTTTGTCTCCCTTGAAGACCTGATCTCGGGTGTAAATGCTGCAAATTTTCCTTCCCGAGTCATCCTTCAGTTCTGCAAGTCCTGATATGATTGACCTCTCATCCTCCTTTGATTTCACGATAATTATTCCATCTGTGCCTGGTACGAAGGCTCTGGATTTTGCTAAATCCATTGCATCGATAGTATGTACAACTACATTTGCTCCTTGATACCTCTTTTTCAAACTCTGAGGTAGCCACAGCAGGTGCCCGTCCAGCAAATCATGCAAGATTCTCGTAATGCGGTACTGAATGGATGATTTCCTCTGCAACAAACCTTTCTCGTACAACCACGCGTTGGGATAAAATGCGACTGGTCTCTGATTGAAACCGTGATCCGAAACTACGAGAATGTTGATTCCGCCGCCTAATGAATCAATTATTCTTCCCACCAGTCCATCGATTTCATGATAACCGCGTCTAACTGCTTTACTTTCTATCTTCCCTTTTCCCAGCAATTTGTGCTGAAGTCGATCCAGAGCGGTAAGAACTATCATGCCAAAGGACCACTCATGTTCTTTGAGCAGATTGAGGAATACCTCCACCCTTTTTTCTTCTGTCGCCAAAAGCCGGTTAATCAGAAGATCAGGTTGTTTCTCAAGGCTTCGGCTCATCGGCGTATCAATTTCGTAATCCGCCTTTTTCAATCTCTTCAGAAGATCATCAGGGTAAACTGATCTTTCATCGATATACCATGGAGGAATCCCTGCCACTATGGAACCTGAAATCGCATGCACTGGATATGTGACCGGAACGTTGACGACTGCTGACTTTTCGTTTAGAGCTTGAACGTAGTCCCAGATTCTTGGAGTCGACGTGTCTGTGCTGTTAGTTATGGTTGCGGGGGAAGTTGAAAAATTGTGGAAATAGTATATTCCATGTTTGCCCGGGTTCACACCTGTAGTGACCGATGTCCAACCTGGAGCAGTGTGTGGAGGGGTTCCAGATTTCAAGCACGAAAAGTGACTTTGATCCTTAATAGCGGATAGTCTAGGCAAATCTCCATCTTCCATAAAATTTCGTGTTAGTTGATAGTCCGCCGCGTCGATTCCGATGATTATCAGCTTGTGTAATTGCAATAATCTAAAGCTCCGTTGAAATGCCTATTCTAAGTTAGAAACTGCCACTATTTTTGGAGATTGCTAGAT
>DAIDAB010000161.1 GCA_027310845.1 bacterium
ATCTATGGAGATCTACATTGAGCCATATGTTCCAAAGAATCAAATGATAGTGTTCGGAGGGGGCGGCGAGCGAAGTATAGCTTGGCCTCTTGTCAGACTAGCCAAGATCCTCAACTATCGAGTCACTGTCATTGACCCCGCCGCGACCAAAGAAATGTACCCAGAGGCAGATGTTGTGGTCCCTGAATTCGCAGACAAGGCAATTCAGAAACTCAGCATTGGTAGTGGGGCGTCGATTGTAATAGTAACAAAGCACAAGTACGATGAACCTGCTCTTAGAAGCGTAATTTCTCTCAATGTTTCGTATATCGGACTGGTTAGCAGTTATCACAGAGCAACCGCTCTTTTCAAAGAAATGATGGAGAGAGAGGGAGTGAGAGAATCCGAGCTAAGAAAAGTGCACGTGCCAATAGGTCTTGACATCGGCGCCCAGACTTATGAGGAAATCGCGGTTTCAATACTCGCTGAAATAGTAAAGACGACGAAAGGAGGCACTGGGCGGTCTATCTCAGACTACAAAGGTGTTTTCACTCGAAAGCCCCTTGAACAGGAGGCCAGTCCACATGCGGCAGAGTCCTAGATTGAATCCTTTTTCAGCTCCTCTTTCTAACTCCGAAAATCCCCAATCGCACCACAGTAAATGCGAAGCGGAGCATTTCTTTAGCTCGCAGCTTGGTTTTGCCCACCCTGCGCTCCTCAAAGACATAAGGCACTTCGGTGAAAGACATTCCGAGCTTGTGGTAGATGTAGATGCTTTCGACTTGGAATGCATATCCTTTGCTTGACAATTCGAACTCAAAGAGTCCATAGATCGCCTTTGCGCTGAGGATCCTGAATCCACTTGTAGCGTCGGCAACGGGAGCTCGAATGAATATCTTCGAAAGCAGATTCGCAGATCGGCTCGCTAGACGCCGCGAAAAAGACCATCCCGAAGAGCCTCCTCCTTCGATGTATCTCGAAGCAATTACTACATCCTTTCCTTTTACTGCGGCTTCGCACATTCTAAGAAGTGCTTCTGGAGGATGCTGAAGAT
Organism: bacterium; assembly: GCA_027310845.1. Taxonomy (GTDB): domain Archaea; phylum Thermoproteota; class Nitrososphaeria; order Nitrososphaerales; family CADDZS01; genus JASHOD01. The sequence goes on from DAIDAB010000161.1 coordinate 1,034, forward strand.
CAGCATCCATTTCCCCTAGATAATCACATTTGCACATTTCGAGACCGTACTTGAACCCCTCAACATAGGCGGAGCCTATTCCCAGAGGCTCGGGTCTTTCAATCAGTTTTATCCGTTCGGATTTGCGCATCGCTTCCCTTACTGCATCCGCGGTATCGTCCTCACTATTATCATCGACAACTACAATTGTGAGGTCAAGAGGCAAGCTTATCCTAAGATCTTCCATTTTGACCAGAAGATTGGTGATATTCTCCCGTTCGTTGTAGGTCGGAATAACAAGGCAGAGGCTCTTTCTATTTTTGACCTTACTCTCCCGCTCTATTGTTTCAGGCAATCTAGAGCCTCCGCAACCAGTGGATCATTTCGCACTTTCTTCAAATGCGATCGCAGCTGCCCAGAATCTTAAGCTCTCTTCATCCGTTCGCATTCCGTGGCCTATCTATGCGTTGGACCATATGCGATAATAACCGTATTGGAATAGCCTCTACTTGTCGTATTCTTCATCTGGAAATAGTTTTTAAGTGCTAACTCGACCACGCAGGAAGAAGTTCGCAGCACGTCAGTCGCGCCTTCATAATAATCAAAGAGTTGTGCCAAGAGAAAATGTTGATGAAGAAAGCTGAGCCAATGAAGCAGTACACACGAGCCTTCGTTCTGATGCAAGTCGAGCCGATGAAAGAGCGCGATGTCATTGAAGAGCTGCTCAAGATGGACGAAGTGCTAGAAGCGCATATGATAACAGGCCAGTATGATATCCTTGCAGTTGTTCAAGTAAAGCGATTGTTCCTTCAAGCAGACTATGATAACGTGTTCAATTCAGCGATTGCAAAAATCGAAGGAATCAAGTACGTCGAGGACACAAATACAGTCATTGGAATGGCGTCCAAGACCAAGTTCAGCGAAAGCACATAACGCCTGACGCCCTTTCGTTACTCTGCTTTGCGCAAAATAGATTGATTCACATTAGACGTGCTGGTTACTCCGCAAAGAGTCGCTGCCCGCTCTAACTCATCCTTCAGAATCCGCAATACATCTGAAGGTCCATGATTTCGGCTGACTGCGAGCGCCCAGAAAATCGGTCTCCCAATGAGACAGCCCTTTGCTCCCAGAGCGAGAGCCTTTAGTATGTCAGTTCCTCTCCTGATCCCTCCATCAAAGAAGATCTCAGCACTTCTGGTCATTTTTTTTGATTTGAGATAGCGTACAATCTCTGGCAGGACTTCTAGCGTTGCTTGGCCTTGGTCAAGCGTCCTGCCGCCGTGATTTGATATTATGATTCCATCAGCGCCCAATTCTATCGCAAGCTCTGCGTCTTCGTGAGTCATTACTCCCTTGATTATGAAAGGAAGCTGAGTCGCTTGCCTCAGTCTTTTTACATGTTTGGGAGCGACGCTTATGAATTCAATCGAGCTCAGATCGTTAGGCGTCCCGTTTTTGAGCTTCACGCTCATTTCAACGTCAACAGTGAGCGTGATCGCTCTGTATCCCCAGCTTTTGGCAAGCTTTGCCTGCTTCAAGCAGAGCTCCTCTTCGCCCTTTCGCAGGTAAATCTGCCATATCAGTGGAGAGCTATCAGGAACAAGAGAAGGCAGTTTTGAAATATGAAGAGGAGGTTCAATGCTCAAATGAGAGATGAATATCGGCGTTTCGAACGTCTGCGAGACTTTCAAAATGTCGAGTAGCGCCTTCGGATACATGGGGCTGACATTGATGCAACCGGGAAAGAATGGAAGGCTGCTCCTTATCCGACCATCGAAGAAAGAGGCACGTGTATCCACCTTCTCAATTGCCTGGAACACCCGCCTCCTGAGCGCATAGGTCGAAAACGCTTTGAGATTTCGTTCTAAAGTACCCTCAGATTCAGTTCCGCGGAAGATATAATTTGTGAGACGATTGCTCAGCAATTCGCGAGCCTTTTTCTCGTACTCTTCCACACTGTTTAGCGAACCTCGTCCAAGCGAGGCCAAGAATAATTCCTCTACTTCCAAACCCGTGAATTACAACATTATATCGGTTTTTTGCCAACAAGGGTCAAAGACAGAGAGAAGGAGAAGTGATCTCAGGTCTGGAAAACCTTCTTATCTCACCTGAAAACTAATGTCGGCTAGCTCGCTTCAGATTAATGTTGCTGATATTGTAGGGTTCTAAACAATGCTAGCTAAATCTCAGCTAAAGACCGACCGGAGAAGAAGGTCCCAGTACCTGCCAATGACCCGCGAGCAGGAATGGTCGTTTCTAAAAGATCACTACACAATGGTGCTTTCCACCCTCGACTCATACGGCTTCCCTCACGCCGCACCCGTTTGGTACGTTATAATTGATGGCAGAATATATTTTAGGGCACAACCTTACAAGAAGAAAGTCAGGAACATTCTGAAACGGCCTCAGGTTTGTGGGGTAATTGAGGACGGAGAAAAGTACAGCCAGTTAAGGGGTGTGATGATTCAGGGTCTTGCTAAGGTCGTTGACAACGACAAGCCTAGGAGAAAACAAGTTTTTTCAATGCTTGCCGAGAAATATGCAAACCTCAGAGATACTGGCAAGATGCCCAAAATTTGGCAAGAGAAATATGGCAAAGAGCACAGAGTTGTGATTGAACTCGTACCGACCAACATTGTCTCTTGGGACAATAGAAAGTGGGTTGCGGTCGGAAGCCAGCAGAAGAAATCTTTATCCTCGCGTTTAAACTAATACTATTTCTTGCGTCGAGCAAGCAACGACTTTCTAATGTGCTTTCTGTTTCTAATTCGTGATTTAGATGGCTTTCTGACCGACCTGTTCATCAGACTCTTCGCAAATTCTCTGAGCTTCTTTGAATAGATACTTCTGGCTGGAAAGCCCATAGAGCAAGCAAACGCGTTGAATTTTACCATCTTCTCGCTGTTGTTCCTGAATGGTCGCTGGATTACTCTTATCTCCTGTCCGATGACGGCGTAGCAAGTCGCATAACCTGGATAGATTCCTTCATGCGCAGGAAAAATCTGAAAGAACACAGTCCTCTGCGAGAGCCCTGTTTCCTTTTCAGCCCATTGGAGGAAGTCGAGCAAATTCTGCTTTCCGCTGTTAATTCTCGAGTCTCCGATGACCCTCAAGAATCTGATTATCCTCTGCTTGTAAGTTATGAAAGCTATTTCAAGGAGGGTCTGCTTGAAGCCGCCAAATTCCTCAGTCAGCCCAACGTATTTCCTTTCGGCTCCAGTATAGCGGCTTGGGCTTTTCCTGTCGAGCCTCTTCAATGCGTCTAGGAACTCAAGTTCTCGCTGGAAGGAAAGTCCCTCCGAAGTGGTTCCTCCATGCAGCGAGGGCAGCAGAGTTAGCAAGCTGGGTCTTGCCGCAAATCCCATTGCGGTATTGCTGAAATGCAGGCAATGACCGTATTCCTCGTGAACTAACAAGTTTACGAGATCTGCGAAACCGCCAGGGGGTGCTCTTTTCGGGTCGGTTGTCAAATAGAATCTCTGATTGGGGTGGTCTGTCAAGATGTCAAAGTCCTGAGCCGCCCCTGTGGGTAGAATCGGCGCAAGGTATGGAGGTGTCTCGACAACCGTGGTGTTATACTTTGGGTTGATTCCCACTATTGACTCGCCTACGAATTCCTGTACAATCGGCCTTATCCTCAGAGTCGTTGTCAAAGCTTCTTTGGGCCTCACACCAGGTTTGGATCTGAGTTTTTGGTTCACGATTTCTGGATCTGCTTCACAATTCAAGATCCTTGCAAGAGACTTCACTGCCGCGCGCATTTTGGGAAGATCTTCTTTGATCCACGACAGTGCTTCCCTCTCGAGCTGTGCCGGCGTTTCTGAATAATCAAAGCCAAATTTCAAAACTTTTGGATAGAATCGCTCCCGACCAAGATCTGGACCATATTTCTTTAGAAGATCTAAAACTTGTTCGAACCCCCCATCTGTGAATCCTTCAACAAGGAACATCTTTCTGAAGTCCTCCAC
>DAIDAB010000162.1 GCA_027310845.1 bacterium
CCATTCTAGGTGCCGGCCTGTTAAAGGGCAAAAAGGATGTCCTTGTAAACTCAGAATACTATCGTACTGTCGCGGCGCCAATCAATCGCCAGCGGTCGCCTATTCGTCTGCTGATGGCAACTCTGTCTCCTTTTGATGTGCACACGGGCTTCTTTAGCTTCACGTCAACGATATTTTCTCGCGACGAGCTCACAATACCGACGGTGACACCAGTCCCGATGTTGAGTCTCAGTATCTCGGCCATCTTGATCTTGTCAACTTTCACGAGTTCCTGTGTTCCCACGGCAGTTTGGAATAATTTTGCATCCATGCTCAGCGTTTCCCACACAGGCGGGAGCTCATTTGGCCTTCCGAGAATAGATCCCACTAGAGAGTCACTCCTCGTGTAGAACGGATCAAGCATAGTGCCGACTGCAATTAATCCACCTGGATGTACTTTCTCTGCCTTTCCTGCAGAGCTCATCAATGCTGTGATCTTGGTTACGATAGGTTCCGCCTTTGTCTGCCCCTCCTCCAGGATTCCTGGGCTCAACTGTATTTCGTCACCGACAGAGAACGTGCCCTGAAGAAGTGTCCCTCCTAGAACTCCACCAGATAGCTGTGAATGCGTGAGTCCAGGGTGATTTACATCGAATGATCGCAAGACCTGCATCAGCGGCTTTGCGTTCTCGTCTCTGGGCGGTGTTGGTATGCTTTCCTCAATTGCTTCTATTAGAGCGTCGATATTCAAATTGTGCTGTGCAGAAACTGGGATTATAGGGGCGTTGGCAGCGACGCTCCCTGCAGAGAATTCTCTAATCGCCAGGTAGTTCTGGTTTGCCTCCTTGTCTGTGACAAGATCGACCTTGTTCTGCACTATTACAATGTGCTTCATCCCTAGGATCTGGAGTGCGAGCAAATGTTCTCTGGTCTGGGGCTGGGGCACTTTTTCGGCTGCGGAAATCACAAGAACTGCTCCATCCATCACCGCGGCTCCCGAAAGCATGTTTGCCATCAGACTCTCATGACCCGGAGCATCGACGAAACTTACGACGCGCAGAAGCTTCGATTTTCCGCCGCATTTAGGACATGTCGGATCTGTGGAGTAGTTTTCCGGTGGAGAGCAATTCTCGCATTTGTAAAATGCAGCATCAGCGTATCCTACTTTGATCGTGATGCCGCGCCTGAGCTCCTCGCTATGCGCACTAGTCCAGATCCCTGTAATCGATTGGACAAGGGTCGTCTTCCCATGATCTACATGCCCCGAAGTACCGATGTTCACGACCGGTTGGGAGGGGATACTATGGCGCTTCTGTTCATGCTTTTCAGCGGGAGCGATGGTAACCTGCGAACTCATTGGATGAAACTCTAAATTATTCCGGAATGCCGGTAATTAAATCAAGCTATGATGAGTTTCAAAATTCGATGGAAATACGCTTCAACTAAAGGCAGGTCAAGCTAAGGCTCAAAGCTCCAAGTTACACCCCTAGTGTAACCCCAGCCGAGATTGCCAGAATGGGCAATTAACAGTGAAAGAATAGAAGCTATTCCTCGCCTCCTCACATTTCATTCCTGAAATCCTTGTTTCTTAAACCTCTAGTAAACTTGTGTAACGTCAACATGTCTATTCAAGCAACGCTATCGGTATTTTCATTTGTTCAATTATCTCTTCGTTCTTCTACACACAATTGAAAGGATGTAGAAAGATCGAGATTGCGCTCTGCCTCAAGAGGAAAGTAATTCCAAAGAACCTTCCTTACACAAGTATTACAAGGTCAATCATTGGAATTCTGAAATCAATCCGCACAATACAGAGGAAAGATCCAGGAGTTGGTGAATTGAATTGATAACCATTCCCTTCATCTTCAATGACTTGAAAGACGGATAAGCAATGCTGGTGGATCTAAGAGCAAATTACTTTGTGCAGACATCTTTTTTCATGCCTTATCGTATAGGCATCTCATAAGTAGAAGTATCAAACAATGGCTTTGGATTCTAGCCATGGCTTTGGAGAGCTAGATACAATTCATATATGAAAGCAAAGAAAAGCTACAATTCCTCAATTGAATCAATTGAAGCAATACATGATGTCCAATAACAGTGGTTTTCATTACAATTCTTGTTTTGCTCCTCCACTTTTAATAGTGATGTACCCTCCTTTTTTCACCCGTGTATGTGTGTGCCAGTCCTTAAGGAACAAATGATTCACAAAGAAAGTCAGGAATATTCTGGAAGTTGAAATCAGCGTCCATTGTTCAGGTAACCCACTGATGAATGACCTCTGCAGCGGTCACTAGATTGCCTTTCTTCAACAGTGGAGCCTTTGATTATAATGATTGATGATCGTATCCTCACTTTAAGATGCAGCTGAATGCTATCATTCACTTGATAAACTGATCTGACAAGTCAAGTTGGTGGGGGATCGGCAAGAAAGCGAGCAATCATTGTCTAAGTTACTTTGTAAATCAATACAAAAAATAGCCGAGTTCCTCGAATTGTGATTCAAAGAAGCTGGTATCCATACTCTTTGCTTTAATGCCAAAGACGCAGCTATATTGTCACTGAAAGAATGTGACTTGGCCCCGGTTGACGCATCGATGTAAAATTTCTCCCCCGTCCGAATCAATGAAGGAATTTCTCCGGAAACTCGAAAACATCACTCTCGCAGGAATATACGGGTTTGCCTTTGACACGAAGATTGATTCGCGCCTTTCTCGCAGTGCTGCCAAATTCATCGAAAAAGAATTGATCAATCTAGGACTAAAGATCATATCACCGCTTGAATCTGCTATAGTACTGGGTAATACCAAGCATTCGGAGCTCAAGGAACTTGAGGAAGGAAAGTTCCACCAGATTGGTGTGCAAGTCGGAGCGGTTCTTGCAGATAGAGAAAAGATGATCTCGGCTTGAAAATCATGTGCGAGAATCAATCAATGACAGACAACTAAAAGTTGTATTCAGAGCATCTTCGACAAAGCTAGACTCCAGGAAAGTGCGGATTCCCGACCGTGCCGATTGTTCTCCCGATCCTCGGATTAGCGGAGTGGTTCGTCTTCATCATGCTCTTCCCGCTATACTGGTCTTGCGGTTTCAATCTGTTTCAGAACGTCGTCGAGATTGGTCTTTCATTCAGTTTCCATTCTTAACACAATCATAGGCGATACTTTCCTCGGGCGCTCGCAAAACGCGTTTTGCCTTATCTATCCTTATGAACAAATCTGACTTGAAGCCAAGTTAGATTTTCAGATAGGTCTTACTCGGACAGGATGAAAGAATTGAAAGTGTGCTATGAAACCTGAACTGCATTAAGTTGATAGATTTCGTCCGTAATTGTATTGCCGCGAACGAGCTTGCGCTTTTTCTTGCCCTCATCCGCCCCTTTCCTGAAACCTACACCCTTTGTCATGAGGACATATTTCTTGACTCCTCCGGAAAGATCCGATCTCATAGGAAAGCCCGCTTTGTCGCTTCCACCAGTTATCTTAATTCTCCCTTGAAGACCGACGAGCGAACCATCAACCTCGTCTCCTATTTTCAAGCCCACAAAAGCAGCAGCCTGGGGATCTTTCACCTCAACCGCCTGCGACTTTCTCGTCTTAGGGTCAGCAACCACGACTTTGAAACTAGCCATTCAAAGATTCACACTGAGCAAATACAAATCCCATCAGGACACTGCTAATAAGCGTTGTTCGATTCATAGCAAAGGTCAGTAACCAAAGAGAGGCGTGCTCTTTCTCCTGGTGGCCACGATCTCCCCTAGGAGATCTCTATCTTCTTCGCTGAGCGCCACGAGATATTTTTCATTTATCGTCCTGACTTCCGAATCGGAGGGAAGCGTGTAGAATATTTCTACCTCATTAATTTGTCGACCTATAGTAGGACCCATCATCGAGACCGAGACTTGCTTTCCCTTGGCCGCTTCCTGAATCGTTTTTCCCTCCTCCTGAATCTGGTGGATTGTGCCAATACTCTTTCCGTCTGAATTCATGACATGAGCTTTCTGCCTAAGCTTTCCCTTTAAGATCTCTACCCCAAACACCGCAGGGTCATTACGACGGAATACAAATCCCTTCATGAATTGGAATTTGCAAAGAGGTGTAAGTGCCCCGAGTCCTGTCCTTTGCTCCAAGTCCTTCTCCTCCGAGATCCATCTCGCATAGTTTTCGATAAGGCTGTAGATAATTTGGTCAGGGAAGATTTTGACATTTCCGTCCGAGGCGGCGACTTCTGCATCTGGGAGAGTTTTCACTCCGAATGCGAGTATCACGCCATGATATTTGTCCCCCTTTTTCACCGCAGACGCCTCGACGACGTCGTGCTTTGTGACAGGGCCAATGTCAGCCCTCCTGATCGGAATTCCCCTCCTCTTCAACATCTCAGCGATTGCCTCTAGAGATCCCAGCGCGTCAGTCTTCAGGATGACTCCGTTTGCTTCGGAGCTAATCAAGACCTGCTTCACTTCCGACTCTACCAAAGCCTTCACGGCCTCCATGTTTGATTCGTCCGCTACAAGAATAGGAGAGCCCGCGAGAACATCCTCTAGATCAGGAGTTGCTATCTTCAAACCAGCGGCCGCGCTAACAGACTCGACGTCTCTGAACTTGTCACGTGGATCCCTCATTTCATCTAGTGGTTTAGGCATGAAGATCGCCTTGATCTTCGTAGCGATTGCGCCCTCCTTCTTGGCAACAACGATTTGGTCCCCAACCTTGAGCTTTCCGTCAAGCAAGATCACGTTAGCCGTAGCGCCCAGCCCTGGCTCCTGCTTGACTTCGAGCACGATTCCCCTTGCTTCGGAACTTTCGGAAACCATGAGGCGTTTCTGGAGATAGACCTGCGTCAGGCCAACCAGTGCCCCAATTAGCTCGGGGATTCCCTCTCCAGTTCGCGCGCTCACAGGGACTATAGCAATCTCCTTAGTGAAATCCCTCACCCTATAGAGG
>DAIDAB010000163.1 GCA_027310845.1 bacterium
GCCTTTGAAGTTAAGTTGACAAGCTCGCAAACATTGTGCAATACTTAAAATTCTCATGTCAATTAATCGCGGATCGCTCTAGAAATGAATCAAGCCAAATGGAAATTGGATATTGGTGCGTTTCCTATCGACAAGGGGAACTGGATGTTCAGGGTTTGGGCTCCTTTTGCGCTGGAGGTCGAACTTGCGCTCGTTGAACGTAACCGAGAATCATTGTCCAAGATGAAGAAGGAGACTCATGGGTATTTTTCGAAAATAGAATGCGCCAGGGAAGGAATGAGTTACGCCTACATTCTGGACGGAAAGAAGAGAAGGCCTGACCCCGCTTCACGATATCAACCAGAAGGAATCAATGGAGATTCTCAGCTCGTAGATCCAAACACTTATCCATGGTCTGATGGCTCTTGGATAGGGATTTCTCTCTCTGACCTGATAATTTACGAACTACATGTGGGTACGTACACGAAAGAGGGAACTTTCGACTCGATAATACCATATCTGGATTATTTATCGAATGATCTGGGGATCACAGCTGTGGAGCTTATGCCGGTTGCGCAATTCGCTGGCGATAGGAACTGGGGTTACGATGGGGTGATGATGTATTCTGTTCAGAGCACCTACGGAGGCCCAACGGGGTTAAAAAGATTAGTTGACGCGTGCCACGGTTCGAATCTTTCCGTGATACTTGATGTCGTCTATAACCACGTCGGGCCGGAAGGAAATTACCTGTCGGACTTCGGGCCTTACTTTTCTCAGAAGTACATGACACCTTGGGGACGGGCGATAAACTACGACGATATTGGGAGCGATGAAGTAAGAAAATACATTGTGGCTAATGCGTTCTACTGGATCAACGAATATCACATTGATGGACTTCGATTGGATGCAGTGCACGGGATATATGATTTCTCACCTAGACACATCTTGCAGGAATTGACAAATTTAAGAAACAAAAGTAGTTTTGGCAGGAAGATCCACCTTATAGCTGAGAGCGATCTGAATGATCCGAAGTTTATTTCTCCCTCAGACCAGTGCAGCTATGGGCTCGATGCACAATGGTTGGATGATTTCCATCACTCTGTCCATGCTTATTTGACAAACGAAAAATACGGGTACTATCTCGACTTTGGCAACATTCAAGATATCGGAAAGGCCTTACGAGACGGATTCGTATACGATGGAAGATACTCGCGATTCAGAGAAAAGACACATGGTGCACCATCCTCAGACTTGCTTGGAAGCAAATTCGTGGTGAGTATCCAAAATCACGATCAGGTAGGCAATAGGCCTGACGGCGCCAGATTATCAAATCTGCTCGAATCTCCTGCTCTTATGGTCGCTGCAGGGTTACTTCTTCTGTCTCCTTGCGTTCCAATGCTATTCATGGGTGAAGAATTTGCAGATAGATCACCGTTCTACTTCTTTACGAGCCATATCGATCCGAAAATTGCCCAGGCTACGCGAGAAGGTAGAAAAAATGAGTTCAAAGCACACCACTTCCAGGATGATTTTATCGATCCACAAGCCGAATCAACATTTAGAAAATCGAAAATCGATCACGAATCACGAAACCTGCCGTTTCATAATGAGATTTTCAGGTACTACAAGAATTTGATTCATCTCAGGAAGAGTCATCCGGCGTTGAGAGATTTGACCAAGAGGAACATGGAGTTGGTTCTTTTGGAAGATAAGAAAACGCTGATTTGCAGACGGTGGTCACCGAGCGTCGAAGATCTTTTGATCTTGTTCGTGCTGGGGAAAGAACCGGTTGACCTCGGAGGGATGTTCAGAAGAAACGAATGGGTAAGGATATTCAGTTCGAATCCCAGTGTTGAGACTAAAGACGATGCAGACAGTCATTCAATCTTGTCGACTGAGATGAGTGTGACAATATATTCAAAGAAATTCCTCTCTGACGAGCGGTCTCTTTAGCCAAACCGCACTCAACCTATTCCAGACGTTAATTCGAAATTCTGAGGGCACAATCGGAAATAGTGCGCTTGCAAATTTCTAATTGAAAAGCAGGTTCGAAATAAATGAAAGGAATGTCATTCAGTGAGTGTCTACAATCCCATTGCAAACCTAACGGATGGATTTGCCTTGAACATAGGAGCTCGGTGAAATCAAGACGCCTAATTCTAGGCATCCATAATGATGCCGCTCCGGGCTAAGAATTCTATGAATGGATATCTTGTTCAAAAACGGAAGATGTGGCATTCACAACCCGCTATCTTCTTAGGAATCCTGAAGTGGCTTAGAGGCTTGACAGAAACGATGAGATCATGTCGGGAAGGATTTCTTGGATACGTGACGCTCTGGAAAATATCGCTTGTTAATGATTGCCATGCAGAAGAAAAAGTTCCAATACTTCCTTCTCAGCCGAAATAGGAGAGCGTCTCTTCAAAGACCCGTGAAAGGGATGCAATAGACCTGTCAACGTCGCAGATGCCTGTGCTGTCATAACCTCTTTCCCCCATTTTGGATGCTGCCTCAGAGTTCGACAATGTAGAAAGTATCTTCTCCGAGAGTTCGTTATCATCACCGGCTTTGAAGGTGTGCCCATTGATACCTTCATTTATGACCTCTGAAGACCCTGCGCCCGTGCTGACGATAACTGGTTTCTTGTAGAGCCAAGATTCTATTGTAGTGAGTGCAAAACCTTCCGCTTTTGAGGGAACAATGCAAATATCGGAGATGGAATATGCTGCTCTCACGGCATCGGCTTCTTTGTAGCCCGTAAAGATCACTCGGTCCTCAACGCGTAGTTCTCTCACGAGATTCTGCAGAACTTTTTTCCACACCGCACCCTTTGAGTGTCCAAGGCCTCCTATTGAAGAACTTGAAAAGCTTCCATTTCCAATGAGAAGGAGTTTCACGTCTCCACGGATTTTCAAAACCCGTGACAATGCTCTGATCGCGGCATCCTGCCCCTTTATAGGATCCATCCGCGCTACTACAAGAAGCACCTTCTGACCCTCCAATCTGTATTCGTCACTGATCTTCTGGAGCTCCGCATTTCGCGGCTCCGTCCAGACGCTCCTATCGACATAGGGGTAGATCTGGTATGCTCTTCCCCTGTATCCTGCATGGATCAATCCTTCAAGGTCTCTTCGAGTGCTCACGATCACACTGTCAAATCCTTCGATGTTCTTGAGAATGAATGTCTTGAGCTTCTGGGATGTTGCATCTAGATTGAACGGGATGTGCCAGCGAAGTATTGCAGGAGCAGACGGACCGATGAGTCCTCCGGTCAGCAATTGCTGAAAATCATGAATAAAATAGAGATCAGTGGCATGCAGCATCTTGAGCATAATTTGAGCGGAGAGCCAGTTGTAACGGATGAATGCCTCGTACTCCTCTGGCTTTATGACGAACTTGCCGACCCCGTGAATCTCACTCCAAATCGATTCCTTGAAGTTGGCATATCTTGGCATGTCGTGATCAGGAAGATGGACATGGTTCAGTCTGATGTTGTCGACAACCACCTCTTCAGGCGCGTCAGAGCCTAGCGACACCCAGGTTGAGTTTTCAATTAGTCCTTGGGCTTGCATACGTTTCAGCATGGGGTAGATCATCGCCGTCACCCCGCCTGGAGAGAACTGGTAGTCCGTTCCCTCTTCCAGCTGCTCTATCTTCACTGGAAGTTCGAGTAGTCCATACTTGTCCAGCAACTCGGGATAAGAAAGGAGGAACTTGATGAATGGTGTCTGGCTGTTGACGCATATTCTCAGCTTTCTCATTTGTTGGGCTGCTCTTCTCCATAACTTGGTTCCTTCAGTTGCCGGTAATTAGAGCATAAATTGCGAAATGCTATCCAAACTCTTGTTCAGAGTCATTACATAAATTTCTTTCGCATGTACTCTTCTACTCCCAGCCCACCAGGTTTTTGCGTCACCACGTCGGCAATCTTTTTCAGAGAATCTACTGCGTTTGAAACTGCCACCTTAACATCCGCTGGCTCAAACAATGAAAGATCATTCTCTCCGTCTCCGAAACTAGTGAGTTCTATCTCATGCCTTGCGCCATAACGTGCCATGGCTCGGGTTACTCCAGAACCCTTGTCAACTCCGCTGGGAAGTAGAAGTACTTGATCTCTATTGAGTACTATGTTTGATTCAAGGCCTGCATTGGAGACAATATTCTTGATCCTATCCATATTCTCGGCACGGGCCGCCCCCATTATTTCACCGAACCTAACTGTAAAATCCGTCCCCGCGAAGAGTCTCCGGGCTCTTTCCGACCATTCCCTTCCTATGACTAGTTCTTGACTGAGGTCTTCAAAATGGATGATAGAACCATTCTCTGCGACAAAGAAAGAAAAGACTCCGGAAGCTTGTTCGTTTACGGTTTTCAGGAACGAAACGCTTCTTCCTGATACGATGCCAAGCGTTGCAAGATGCTTCTGCCAGACCTCTTTGAGTGCTTCTTTTGTGGAATCTGGAATTACAAAGTCTTCCAAAGTCAGAGTTCGATCATAATCGAAAACCAGGATCGATTTTTTGGCAGAACTGACTTTTTCCAAGCCTCTTGCACCTTAAGACCTCAAAAGAGTCAATCAAAGCAAGAAGCGAATGAAGGGGGAGATAGGTATCTCCTACTCTCTATCGATGAACTCGCCAGCACTTGGAGGTTCAGGTGAAAGACCCTTGCGCTTTCTAATGGATTCGACTAGAGACATTAGCATGCCCGAGGGAACTGGTGCCCATGATTTGAAGTAGGTATTCCACATTGCTTTTCCTGCAGTCGCACCCCTCATCGCTTCGGAAAGGTCGAACGTCTCAGATGTCGGAATCTCTCCATCGATGATCGTGATAGCCCCTTTTTGCTCGACGTTGAGCATCTTGCCCCGTTTTGAGGATATTACCC
>DAIDAB010000164.1 GCA_027310845.1 bacterium
TCGCTGGTGTGTCACGACGTGAAGACCATTAAAGCCATTTCCCTTTTGTTAGGATGTAGAAGTGATCGCACATTGATCCGGTTTTATGAATACTAGAAAGGCGATATCAAAAGAACTGAAAATACAATTGGTATCACAAGCTTCACAATTGCGGATTACGACGCAATCTGGATGTTCTGAATCTGGCAATAGAGTTGAGAAACCCATTGTCGCTGGGTCGCAATGTTTCTCGCATGTATGAATGACTAAATGACTTCTTGAGAAAGAAGATTCGAAAGATATATATCCTATTACAGCAGTGTTACAGTAACACTACTGTCCTATGGACTAAAAAAAGTGAAACAAATGAGCGAAGCTATAGAAGTTGATATTGCCGATCTTCCTGGTGTAGGGCCTGCAACCAAAGCAAAACTTGAAGCCGGTGGCGTAACGACCATACTGGACTTGGCCGCGTCGACCATGGGCGAACTGGTCGATAGCCTGAACATCGCTGATGAAACCGCGCATAATTTGATTTTTGAAGCGCAGAAACTCCTCAAGGAAAAGGGCTACTTGGAGAAGGATCTTGTCTCAGCGCAAGAACTCTTCGAGCGAAGAAGCAAGCTCCTGAAATGCACCACCTACTCGGAGAACCTAGATAACCTGCTCGCAGGGGGAATTGAGACCCAGGCCGTGACAGAGTTTTACGGAGAATTTGGCTCTGGAAAGACCCAGATATGTCACACTATTTGCGTATCGGCGCAACGTCCCGTTGAAAACAAGGGCCTTGCTGGTTCTGTCCTATATGTTGACACAGAATCGACTTTCAGGCCTGAGCGCATTGTGCAGATTGCAAAAGCGCACGAGATGGACGTCGACGAAGTTCTAAACCACATCCATGTGGCAAAGGTGTACAACTCAAGCCACCTCGAATTGATAGTAAAGGCGCTTGGAACGCTGATCCAGCAGAACAACATCAAACTAGTAATTGTTGATAGCATCATCAGCCTGCACAGGGCGGAGTTTGTCGGAAGGGGAACGCTCGCCGAAAGACAGCAAAAGCTCAACGGGATCATGCACAGGCTCAAAAGAGTCGCTGAGATTTACAACATAGCAGTAGTCATCACAAACCAAGTCCAGGCAACTCCTGATACATTCTTTGGGGACCCGACAAAGGCAGCCGGGGGGAACATCATAGGTCACGCCTCAACTTACAGGATTTACCTACGCAAAGCGGGTCAGGAAAGAAAAGCGATAATGATTGACAGCCCGTGCCACCCGTACGGCGATACGAATTTCATGGTGACAGATGGCGGAGTCACCGATCCAGCCGAGAAAAAAACCACTTCTTTCAAGAGCAAGCCTACAGAGAAGAAAGTAGGCAAGAACACAAGCAAAGACGACGATTCAGAATAGCGCTCACAAACAAGTGAGGGGCGCGCCGCGGACAGCGCGTCCTAATTTTTCTTTTCTAGTCTGATTTGCTTTTAGCTTAGGAATGCCCTACCTGCGGCGCATTTTTAAATTCGCATAATTTCTTGTACAAACCTTCAAACGAAGTGTACCCCTGATCTGACCCGAATTTCTTGCGCATGCCTATTATGAAAGGTTCTAGTGTAGACCATGCAAGTTCGGTCAAGAACATATCCTCAACAATATCCAGACCGACTATTTTTCTCTCAACCAAGACACCAAGCGATTCAAAAAGTGCAGCAACCTGATAGTAATAGATCTGATCCTCTCTTGAGAGTTTTTCAAAATCATCGAAAGAAGATATCTTCGAACTCAATACAGTGAGCCATGCCGACTGGAATTCAGCGCTATCTGCAAATTCATAGAGTCTCATTATCATATCCATGTTTGCTATCTGGTTATTCTGCAGCATTTGCTTCGTAGTCAGCTCAGCCTGAATGGCAGCTGCCTTTGCTTGCTCCGCTGCTGCTGCAATCAATCTATTGTTCTGTCGAAGCTGTACTGCTACAAATAAAACACCAGTTATGACTGCGATGGAGCTCAGAATCGAGACATCGCCGGTTAGAGCACCAAAGATATCTAAGAAGACGGATTGAAGCAAAGATTCACACACGCGAGACTTTCAATCTTATTTATAACTCTCTGGTGATAGCTTCTGAAGCCAGCTGCCAGCAAGGGTGATTTCCCTTTCAGTGAGGCCATGATTTGCGGCATTCCAATTCATCTCGACGCTCGCGCCCGCTTTCCTCAAGAGTTGGAGAAGTCTATCTACACTGCTTTTCGGGACAACTTGGTCATATAGACCTGATGATATGAAAATCGGTTTTGATGAAAGATCAGGAAGAGTCACTGGCACAATGGGAAGCATTGGTCTAAACAAAATGGCGCCAGCAAGCGACCCTGGCCTGAGCAGGAGCATGCTTGCTGCGATGTTTGCTCCGTTTGAAAACCCCACAGCGATGAGTTTATTCAGATTGAAATTGTATTTAGTCGAAGCTGCCTTGACAAAATCTGCGAGTTCATTTGTTCTGAATTGCAAATCTTCCAAGTCGAACACTCCTTCCTCAATACGCCGGAAAAATCGAGGCATTTCATTCTCAAGCACCTTGCCTCTTGGGCTAAGGATGGTTGCTTTCGGTGCAATCTTCTGCCCTATTGGAATCAGATCTTTCTCGTCACCACCAGTTCCATGAAGAAGCAGGAGTGTCAGGCCTACTTCATTCCTCGAAGGGAGGAACCTGTGAATGAATCCGAGACTGCTCTCTTCCATGATACTTACCTCTATACCTACGAAACCTTCAGGCTCCCTGATGAATGTACTTTAGAGCCCCCAGCTCCTCTTTGTGTTTGGAATAATTTTCACGTAGGGTTGAGTGCTTGGAATCTTTCTTGGAGGTTCCCTGTTCAACTCAATCGTATTCTTTGCGTAAGGTTCGCTTTCCGAAATTAGGATTTGGGCAATCCCTCTAATCTCCATTCCTCTCGGCCTCCAAGGCTTCACTGATACGAGATCGTCAACGACGAAAGCAATTCTATTATTCTGCTCCAAATTGTGAAACTTTAGGCTTTCACTTAGGTTGTAACCGCTAAAATAGATGTACTGACCGTCAAACTCGAAATTTACTGGCACAACGTGAGGTTCTAGGTTAGGCGAAACAGTTGCAACTCTTCCAAGCATGCTCTCGCTCAGAAACTCGCTTTCGCTTTCTGTGAATGTAACCACACCTTTTGACATTGCCTGGGTCATAATAGAACTTTTAGACAGTCATGCTAATATACGTAGTAGTATATTACCACCTACTAGGTAACGATAACTTGAGCAAGTCAATTGAGCTCGAACAGGAAGTAGTGGATGAATGCCACGTCGTGACTGGCGCATTCAATGATATTTTCAAGACTTGGACTCTTCCAGTAATCCATGCTCTCGGACTTAAGACTCCTGCTAGATTCAATGAACTTAAGAGAAGAATCCAGGGAATCAGCTCCACGAGCCTGTCTGAAAGGCTTAACGAGCTTGAAAAGAAGAAAATCGTGGAGAGGAAAGTCTATCCAGAAACTCCTCCAAGAGTCGAATATTCATTTACTAAGAAGGGTATGGAACTTTATTCGATACTCGGGGAGCTCGCCGAATGGATAATAAAGTGGGAGAAATGACTACTATATTTCAATCGAGAGTGTTTCCCAACAAGAAATGAATCAAGATTCTGACATTGAAGACTTTGGCCTTGAAGCAAGCTTCAAGGAAGTAATCCAAGAACTTGAAAAGGAAGAAAGCAGGATCGTAATTCGGCTCGAACTCAGAAAGTTTCGCAAGCCCACAACAGTAATTGAAGGCCTGTCAAAGGACGAAAACACGCTCCGTAATATTGCCCACAAGCTAAAGCACTTGCTCGCGACTGGAGGAACTGGCAAGGACGGCATCGTATTGTTGCAGGGCGACCATCGAGAAAGAGCAAAAGAAGAGCTTGTAAAGATGGGTTATTCTGAATCAAGAATCGAAGTTCAGTAAAATGAATCAGTACGATTTCTAGTTTGGGTATTCGTTTGAAGTGCGGTGTATCACCTATCGGTCTGAGACCAAAGCTCTGAGTTTCGTTGTGCCGATGTAGACTCTATTAATTTCTGCGTTGCTTTCTTAAATCAAGCTTAGAAGCCAATCAGTCCATCAATTGACGCGACGCCTGCTCCGAGCACAATCAGAACAACTGAAAGCATCAGATAGAGGATGTCAATCTCATAACTTGGCTTTTGTTGCACTATGTACTCAGCTTTCATCTTTTGCTTCTTCATGACAGAATTCGCAATCATTTCAATCGCAAAGAACAGTGCGACAATAGGGACTATCAAGCCGACTAGCAAGAATATTCCACCGACTAGCTCAAGGGCAATCGCGAGGTATGCTGCTCCAGCAGGAAGACCCATGCTCTTTATCCAGCCGACAGTGCCTTTGGTTCCTGCTCCAAGTTTTGGACGGGCATGAATAATCATGTTAGCACCCATCCAGACTCGGATGACTAGCGCAAGGTACGCAGTGTAAGGAAGCAAAGGTTCCAATAGTAGACTCATGTTTTCGCCTATTCCAAGTTGGGTGGATTGGTAGATTATTTATACATGATAGTAAAGCCATATCTAGTAAGTAAAGTAGACTTGACTAATAGAAATCGTATGCTAGTAAAGAAAAAAATTTAGTGGGGGCGAATGCCCCATTCCATCATGCGTGGTATTTTGGTAGTTCTAGGTAGGATGACGCTACTGAAACGATCTGAAGGCCATTAAAGAATCTAAACCCTTCATTATGTCCCCCATTGAAGAATCCTGTCAACGTTTGAACCTGCGCACCATCACTAGCCATTCCAAGATAGCCCAGATGCCAGCTAGTTTCTATTGTCCGCAGTATGTTGT
>DAIDAB010000165.1 GCA_027310845.1 bacterium
GCATAATCGCGTTTGTCGATCCGCCTATAGCTTGTAAGACGCTTATGCCATTCTCGAACGCTTCGTATGTTAGTATCTCACGGGGTTTCAAATCTTCTGAAATTGCCCTGATAACTGTCCGTCCAGTTTCAAAAACGGCCTGAGCTCTTCTCCCGTCGACAGCTGGAGGAGTGGCGCTTCCAGGGAGCGCAATACCAAGTGCTTCGCTAAGCGATGCCATCGTATTTGCAGTGTAGAGTCCTGCGCAACTTCCTGCGCCCGGGCAGGAATAGTCCTCGACTTGCTTTAGGTCATCCATGGAAATCTTCCCAGCTTCGTACGCGCCCACTGCTTCAAAGACGTCTTGTATCGTTACATCTTTTCCGTTGCAAACCCCCGGCATTATCGTTCCGCCGTAAACAAATGCTGAAGGGACGTTCAGGCGGGCCATCGCAATCATCATCCCAGGCAAGCTCTTGTCGCACCCAGCAATGCCTACGAAACCGTCGTACTGGTGAGCTCTAATCATGAGTTCAACAGAGTCTGCGATGACTTCCCTGCTGACCAGGGAGGCCTTCATGCCCTCTGTGCCCATGGCGATCCCATCGCTTACCGCAATAGTCACAAACTCTCTGGGCGTTCCACCGGCGACTGCCACGCCTTCAGCTGCCTTTTTCGCAAGAGCGTCAAGGTGAACATTGCATGGAGTCGCCTCGTTCCAGGTGTTTGCGATGCCGATCAGAGGCTTTGTGAGATCATAGTCATTTAGGCCCATGGCTTTGTAATAAGAGCGGTGGGGCGCATTCTTGACTCCGTCAAGGACCTCTCGACTGCGTAGTTTGCTTTTATGAGCTGAAACCGTTTTCTGTGACAAAATTGCTACGGGACTCCTTATTTAACGAGCTCATACGGCCTGCTGTTTTAAGCAAATTGATCAGTGTTGTGTCGTGATTCAATTTCGTGGCTCAGAACCCATCAGAATCAAAGCATGCGAAATGATCCGTATCTGCTCCCACAAGATGTTTCATATTGACGCTATTGAAGAGTCTAGTGAGAGGAGCCGCCATCAGCACAGTCCAAGAATCATTTAGAGTGGCATAACCGCGTGAAACAAGCACTTTAGTGTGTGAACTAACAAACGGGCCGAAAAGAACAAGCCATTTTCCATGCGAAACAATCTCAAGTGCGTTTAGGATCGCCCCATAGCTAACAGATGGCTTTGACAATATTTCTCCGCAGGTGACATATTTCTGCGAGATTGTGTATTTCATATAGGCAATTGGAAGGTTTCTTCGTAACAAGACGTGCCAAGGTCTGGTTTTAGTGAGCCAGTTCTTTCTTCTTGGGGCAAAGCCAAAATCTCCTTTGGTCATCGTTTGATGCATATCTTCGATAGCTTTAACATCAGTTTTCTTGCAAGGGCGGATTCTCCATCCTCGAAGTGTATCAACTGAATTCGGAATCCTTCTAACTGCACGAGGAGATTCATAAATGTCCTCATAGCCCAAGCTTTCATATAATTTGTGAGCGATCCACGATTTTCTGGTCCAGAGAAATGAGAGATTGATCCCTGAGGCACGTTCCCGCTTTAGAACTTCTTCCAAGAGGAGTCTTGCCAAACCTTGCCTTGAGGAGTCTGGTCTTGTCGCGACACCTCCAATGCATGCTGCTGTTTCGATGCCTTTTCTTGTGTTAACCTGAAGGTGGGAGACCTCAACTCGTGAGAGAATATTCGAATCACCATCAACTGCGTACAGGGCAACATAGTCACTGAATGGGAACTTTTTCCTGCGAAGACGAGCGATGTCTCCAAAGTCCTGACCTATTTCGTTGAACGCAACCTGTGTGAGAATAGCATCTTTAACCTCAAAATCGCTTGAGAGCTCATCAAAGCTACGAATCTTGATAAGCGTTGTATTCATTCTACTGACTCTGAGCCCTTCATAGTATGTTACTTTTACGATGTGAAATCTTCAGAACATACAGCTTCTGCGCCCATGAAGGACCGCTTACTGATTGGAATCCTCTGTCGATGAATATCGCCCGAATTTTGAATTGCAATGTATCATCGCACTCAAAGTAATGCCAGATCATATTCAAATCTTTCATTCAAATTGGGCCAAATAATCTCACGAAACCGCATTAACCTGCGCTGGATAGGATGAATACCCTTTGAAATTATGCTGACTTCGGCAATGGCTAGATCAAGAGTGATCTAAAGAATACCTTTTCTCAACGTAGTGTCTTCCATCACACCGTTGTAAATCTCAAGAGCAGTCGAGATTAGGATTTACTCTTGATATTTAGTCTCCTCTTTGTGTTCTGATAGAGTAATAGTTTCCGCAATTGGCAAATTTCAATCACATATTTCATTGGCCTAAATTGGAAATCTTTATTTCGCAATTTTATCCTTATTTCTTGGAATGCAAACTGAAGAGTCTAGAATGCTTCAAGGCGAGGGGAGCATTACGGATCATCCCAAAATAGTCATTGGGATTTTTGCGCATAATAATGAAGGGACAATTGAGAAGATAATCTCGCCCTTCAGCTCCATCTCAAATCAAATCATAGTCTGTGATGACGCATCTTCTGATTCAACAGCAAAGATTGCGCAGACACTTAATGCTCAGGTGATTGCTCATCCCCATCGTTTAGGTCCTGGGGCGGGTATGCGATCTCTTTTCCTCGCCGCAAATCAAGCACGTGCCGATGTGCTCGTGACGATTCCAACTGACACTTTGACAGATCCTTCAAGCATCCTGAAACTTGCCGATTCAGTGGCAAAGCATGAAGCAGACATTGTAGTGGGTTGCAGAGTTCCCTTGAAACAAATTGACCTCTCAGAAAACTATGACAAATCACTTTTGACAGTTTATGGATTGCCAGTCCAAGATCCGAGGTCGCCCATCAAGGCGTACAGCAAAGTTGCGATCGCAGCCGTCGTTTCACACTCTCTTGAGAAGCAAGATATCCTGCCTCAAGCAAAGAGGCTCGGCCTCGGAGTCATGGAGTATGAGATTTCGACTAGACAACCCTTCCGAAGAGGCAGTAACGGAGTTCAAACTCAGGTTTCGCCAGATGGAGCAATCGGGCGATTGGTCGATTTCACTGCGATAAAGCACCCAATTGGATTTTACGGCGGAGCTGCGATCATTGTGCTGATAGCTGCGATCGCGAAGAGTATCCTGACCTTGGAGGCTTTTTCTCATGGTGGCGGCCTTCCTGATTTCGATGTTCTAGTCTCGGTCTCATTATTTCTCGTCTGGATAATGTTGACAGTGACTGCTGTAGTACTTTACTCTCTGAGCAGGAATATCACTCACGTGTCTTGAGCTTTCCTTCGGAGAGTTGTCGTATTCTCCGCTTTGCTCAAGTTACAACTCTTAACTTCTCAACCGGACTGCGCGCCTGACAATGCACAAGATAACTGTGATCTCAAAGCACGGCTGCCACCTTTGCGAGAGAGCGATTCAAGTACTTGAATCACTCAAAACAAAGGGAAACTTTGAGCTTGAGGTACTCTACATAGAAGATGACCAATCATTGCATGATGAGTATTGGCTCAAGATACCCGTCGTAAAGCTAGATGGAAAAGATGTCTTCGAGGTTGAAGAAATTGCGCTTCCAGATGACTGCAATCAGAAACTTGGGCAACTCGTGTCAGGGCTATAGTTTGAATTTTTCATTGTTTCTTTGTGGATCGTATTAGCTTAAGGGGATTCCCGCGCGCGCCGGTGAAACACGAAGATAGCTGTTTCATATAATAACTTAGGGACTGAAGTAAGAATTGTAATGAATACCACTGTTCTTGGACATTCTGTATGAGTTCAATTGCTTCGATTGAGGAATTGTAGCTTCTGGTTATTTCATTGGAATTCCTGTATCTAGCTTTCTAAAGCCATGGCTTTTCTCTTCATATGACTATCTTCATTCGTGTCACAAGTTAACGTAGCTACCGTGAAAGACCCTTTCTAGAATCCATCAAGAGTATTGTAACAATATGTGTCTGATACAAATCCTAATTTTAGAGCGCTCAGAAGAGGCGGCGCACTCATATTGGCAGGCCAATTGGTCGACTGTCCTAGAGTCCAAGTTTATCCCAGACAGGATTAGAACCAAATAACTTGATGGCCGCATCTCTTCCTTGACTGAAGGCGAATTTTTCGCTGGCAACGAGTATGAAAAAGAGAGCAGACGAGAGCAAATTCGCGCCTTGATCTCGATGTTTACAAATCGCAATGTTGACAACGAAATCTGTCAACAAGCTGGCGAATACAAACGCAGACATGGAATACCTATAGCTGATTGCATAATTGCCGCAAAACCATCTCTACTGAACGTCGAAATGTTCACCAAGATCTTCAGGGAGTTTGAACTTATCAGATGCTTAGGTGGTAAACCCGTATTAGGGTTCGTCAACATAGGATCACGTCGCCACTTATTTCAAAAGTCGTGTCAAAACACAAACACTCAGAGTTTTACGATATACGAATCCTGGCCGCTCTCCTTCACTTTGAAACTGCATCTACCTCTGTTTCAAGCTCAGGCTCTTGACCCATCTACTCCATTAACCCAGATAGTTTTCAAACCTCACTCTTGGCTCTGCGTCTCATGTCATTTAATTTGTTTTTGTGAACAATTTCCTAATAGCTCTAACCACTTGTCCTTTCTGTTCAAGTTGATTCCTGTTCCCTGATCTTATGTCACGCTTTCAAGTACTTGGAGAAGCACCCTAGCTTAGCCGTTCTAAAGAGTAGAACAGATGTTTCTTACACTAGAACTATCATTCAGGGCTTTCCATCAGACTTCAAGAGCCCTTGGAGAGAACTTGAAATGAAGAAGTTAAGCAGAAAGGAGATGCTTGTTC
>DAIDAB010000166.1 GCA_027310845.1 bacterium
GCGTGTACGGAGAGGGACCTATAGAGAAACCTGATGAATTAGACTCAGCCCTAACAAAAGCCCTGAGAGTTGTTGAAATGGACAAGATGCCTGCACTGGTAGATGTGATTACACAACTTCGATAGTCTGCATATGCGGATATGCGCTATGCTCTTTCAGCTCAATTCTGCAATGCCGCAGCTGAATGCCTCATCAATGAAAAACAATCAAGCGACAACTCAGAGGATTTCAAAAGGAGAGTATTGTGAACTTCTCGACTCTCTTTGCCCAGGGATAATTGTAATATAGCTCACTTCGAGTGAACTCATTCAAAGAAACCTGTTTTTTTAATATTGGAGGAAATGTTAGTGCCATATAGAGATGTCAGAGAGTACCTGAAAGAACTTGAACGCCTAAACCTGTTGATTCGTGTCGCAAGGCGCGTGAACAAAGACACCGAAATCGGCCCTCTAGTCAGATGGCAATTTCAAGGCCTGAACGAAGACCAACGAAAGGGATGGCTATTCGAAAATGTCACAGACTCCCGTGGAAGAAATTTTGATGCAAAGGTTGCTGTCAGCATTGTTGGCGCCTCCCGCCGTGTTTATGCCGCAGCTTTAGGCGTTGAGACTCCAGAAGAGGTGGAAAAGAAATGGGAAGAGGCTATTTCCCATCCCATTGAGCCTGTCGTTGTTGATCGATCAAAGGCTCCAGTAAAAGAAGTACTCATGAAAGGCGATGATCTCAGGAAGACTGGAGGTGTGGATGAACTTCCCGTTCCAGTCGTGAATCCCGGTACCGATCCAGCGGCATATTTCAGTGCTCCAATTTGGATTACGAGAGATCCAGAGACAGGAGTGTATAACGCCGGAACTTATCGATCCCAAGTCAAAGCTCCTGATAGACTGGGCCTGCACATCTCCTCTGGCCATGACGGAAGAGTGCACTGGTTCAAAGCTCGCGAAAGAGGCGAACCTTTGCCTGGAGTTCTAATCGTATCTCCTGACCCCGCCCTTTCGCTATGCAGTGTGAGTAAGCTTGATCAATCAGAGTACGTGATCTCTGGTGCGCTAAATGGTAGACCGCTTGAGCTTGTGAAAGCGGAAACAGTTGACATGTTGATCCCTGCAACCGCTGAGATAGCAATCGAGGGGATGATCCGAACTGATATACTAGAAATGGAAGGTCCTTTTGGGGAGTTCTCAGGACACGCAGGTCCCGCTGACTACAAATTCATCTTCGACATTACAGCGATTACTCATCGGAGAAGCCCGATATTCCAGGTTTTCATAAGTGAGATGCCTCCGAGCGAGAGTTCGATGATCAGGAAATTTGGGCGCGAAGGTCCTCTACGCCACGAACTCGCTGCCAAAGTTCCAAGTTTCCATGGTCTGAATATAGCAGAGGAAGGAGGTTGCGAAGAAATCGCAATAATTTCTCTTCGCAAACCAAAGCCAGGCGAAGCGTGGCAAGCACTTCATACCGCTGCAGCATTCAACCGAAAAATGTTCAAGTGGATCATAGCAGTCGATGACGACATCAACATCAATGATTTCTTCAGCATATTGTGGGCTATCAGTTTCAGAGTCCAACCACATAGAGATGTCGAGATTCAACGAGGAAAGAATTGTGGACTAGATCCATCCTCTGCCCCTGGAGAAGCCTCTTACAAGGAGCGCGATTTCCCTGATGGTCAGGGAGGTTCGAGACTTTTGATTGATGCTACTCTCAAGTGGGGCTTTCCTCCTGTAGCCCTGCCGACCAAAGATTTGATGCTGCACGCCAAAGAAATGTGGGAAGAATTAGGACTGCCAAAGCTCACTCCTCGTTCTCCCTGGTATGGGTACGAACTAGGATTCTGGCCGAAAGAATGGGCGGAGGCAGCGAAGCTCGCAATGGAAGGCAGATACCTAGAAACAGGCGAGAAGTACAGAAGAATGAGAACTACATCCAAGTATATCGAGACCGGTCAGATAGAGCCAACGATGGACTAGAAACTATTGTGTGTGTGGCCAATATTTCTAACATTCTCTGGGGATGACTACAAGAATCAATTAGGCGCTAATCTGATCAAGGCTTTGCCTTGAGAAGAGGCCTTGCTTTTCTCCCTATCAAGGCCTTGACCTTTTCTGGGTCGAGAACCATTCCCTCAACATACTCAGGGGCGTTTTCTATTTGCTCCAAATCATTCAAGCCGCAGAACTTGTAGATTCTGTTTGTCGCAGAGATGATTCGCGTCGTTCTATCTGGGTCAGCGTTGAAATGTTGGTGGATTGTGTTTGGAGGTATGTACACAACATCGCCTGCTTTCCACTCAAAGCGCTTGACTTCTTCTTGCGGAACCCAGTGGTAGCGGTCGGTGATTTCAACATCGCAATCTACATGCAAATCAAATCCCTTGCCCCCAAGAACATACAAGCACTCTTCGGCTAGGTGTCTATGCTTACCTGAACGACTTGCCGGTGGAATGATCTGCATGTAAGCATCGATAGTCTCCATTTGCGTTTTCATTTCAGAATTCAAAAGATGCTTGAGAATACCCTGAGGAGCCATCTCCCATGGCATCTCCCAAGGTCTTATCACAGATTTCCACTTACCTTTATCTTTCGGCCTCTGCGCAGCGTCAATGAGGGCATTTTGATAAAATGAAGAAGAATCGTCTCCTTGCAACCATTCTTTTGATTCGCTCCATGTCATCTTTACTCAAGCGCCTCCACATCTTCTGTTTCTGCATCGATTCGGGGCGAGAATCCTTTACCATGTTCAGTTGGTTCGGTCGGTCTTGGAATCACTGTCTTTTGGAATAGCATGTTCATGAACATGTACATCGGCTTCGATTTGATCACTAGCGCTCTTGCGGGCTTGTACGGATCAGCATTGTTGTGTTGGTGAACACAATTATTGGGAACTATTGCAACATCTCCAGCTTGCCACTCATACCGAACTCCGTCGTGAATGTCGTATCCCTTTCCATCCAAGATATAGAATGCAGCTTCGTTTACGTGACCATGCTTTTGCGACTTCCCTCCGGGCGCGTACTCTTCTACATGGATGTGCATTGTCTGGCCAAGTCCATCTACTGGCTCGATGTAGTGTTTGCTAAAAACCTGAGGTCCGTCAAAAAACTTGAGTTCTTCCCCTTTTACAACTCTGGGTAGAGACCTAAGTCTAGCAAGTTCCGCCTTTAGATTGTACTCGCCGCTAATACCTCTTACAAATTGCCTATCTTCCTTGCTGTGATGATGCGACTCTTTTGCCATTTCGAGAAACTCACTCAAAGACTAGAAAAGATTCTGTGTCTCGCTAATTTGTGAGTCAGCGATGTAGATAAGAGTTTAGCAGAGAAAACCGAGTGCCAAATTTCATTTCTAATCCTAAATGAAGAATGGTGAGTTTCTAGGAAATTGGCCCGTTTTTTCCGGAAGAGGCTAGACCAAGTAATGGAACAGATAAGTACCTTGCCTTGAATCCAATCACGGATAAATCTAGATGAAGCAATCATCATCCCGCAACAGGGTCCTCTACAATCTGCGAAGATATCTCAACATCAGAACAATATCTTCCCCGAAATTCTCTCCAGACAATAAGTACGTAGCATTCCTTGCCAATATCACAGGTGTTCCGCAGGTATGGATGATCGAAGCAGAACCACAAGAGGATAGAGCTATGCAACTGCTTTCGCTTGATGATGAGAGAGCTGGGTTTGTGGACTATGCCAAAACACGCGACCTCATTGCTTATGGCATGGATCAAGGTGGAAACGAAAGGTACCAAATAAACATCATGGAAAACAGGGGTGAGACTCTTTACAAGCTCACTGACAGTCCTAGCGTGATCCATAATTGGGGCAGCTTTTCGCAGACTTACAACCAAGTCACTTATTCTTCCAATTTGAGGGATCAGAGATTTTTTGACGTCTACATTCAAGAGATTGAAAGTGATACGAACTCTGGAGAGCTCGTTTACAAGAACAATGAAACCAACATTCCAATCGAGTGGTCACCTAGAGGAGACAAGATGCTCATCAAAACGCTCTACGCGCCCTTTAACCACGAACTGTCTCTCTTAGACTTGGGCAGTCTTAGAACGGAACAAGTGATCCAACATGAAAGCGATGCAGTGTTTGATTACGTGACTTTTGATCATTCAGGTGAGGCCATTTACTGTGTATCAGATTTGGGAAGGGAATTCACGGCACTTGCAAAAATCAGCTTGTCAAAACATGAAATCGAGTACATCAATTCAGAAGATGGTTGCGAAGCAGAACTCCTAGCGCAGAGTAGCGACGGGAGGCAAATCGCTTTCACTTTAAACAGAAACGGATACTCCGAGCTTCTCATACTTGATGCTCTAAGAATGGATTCCATTCCTCGAAGGATTAACATTCCCTCAGGAGTTGTCACTGATCTAGCTTGGTCGCCAGATTCAACGAAGATTGTTTTTACTCTTGCTTCTGGTTCTCTGAACACAGATATCTGGACATATGACACTCACGAGTCGTTCCTGAGAAGGATAACACGTGTCTCAACATCAGGAATATCAGAAGACTCCTTTGTTGAGCCTAAACTCTTCCAGTACAAATCATTCGATGAGCTGCAAATAGCATCATACGTCTTTCTTCCCAAGGCAAGCCAGAAAGAAGCCTTCCCTCTCTTGGTCTACTTGCACGGTGGACCAGAGTCGCAATTCCGACCTGCTTTCAACCCTCTGATACAATATTTTCTGCATCTCGGAATCGCAGTCGGCGTTCCAAATTTTAGAGGAAGCACTGGATATGGCAGGACATTTACTCATCTTGACGATGTCTACAACAGGATGAACACTGTGAAAGACGTAGAAAGTTTTGTTTCAAGCCTCAGAGCGAA
>DAIDAB010000167.1:0-4583 GCA_027310845.1 bacterium
CATCGAGAGATTGAGAATAACCGATTAGCTAATCTTACGTTATGTTAACAACTATTGACTAAAAGCGTTGAATTGAGCACGGTTTTCCTCTCAACACGCTCTAAAACAGATTAAAATAAGCTCAAAGATGCGATTTTGCCAAGGTAGTAATCAGCAACAGGCCTGTGTCTTCCACTTTGAATATTTAACTGCAAGCTCTTGCTAGTCACTTGAATTTGACTTTGGGTTGGACCATGGTCACGACAATATGTCATATGGAAGCGAAACTGGGCACACGCTGACTGCTTTGTATTCCGTGCGGCCCGACAGATCGCGGCATCCTGAATCCATTCCTGTCTATTCGAGGTTCAAGCAGCATCTAGCAGATCTCGGGTTTACCGTTTACCCAGAGGAATTCGATTGTATCAACTCGGAACATCCACTTGTCGACATTGCTGCAAGAATGGGGTTCCAGTACTGGGCATTTGAATACAAATCCAAGAGCGACAGCATCTCAAGAGGTGTGGAGCAAGTAGAATGTTATCAAAAATGGTTTGACCAGGTCGTGCTGGTGAGCGAGAGAATTCTAAACCATCGGACCAGCGAGAACTACTGGAGACTGAGGAGGATGGGAGTGGGCATCTGGATATACGATCCTGCAACGGACAAGTGCATCATCAAATCCCAGCCGAATTCATGGAGGGCAGAACCATTCCAGAGGAAATTGGTGTCAAGGAGATTCAATTCGCTGACCTCGATTCGAAGAGGAAGAAAATGTTCATTCAGCAATTCGAGTTCGATATGCGATCTGCGGTCGTTTGTTTCTCGTTAGGCAGAACTGATAATGAACAATTCGTTCTCCAAAATGTTTGAGCAATTACGTAAAGATAACTGAATGCCCCTCGCAAGGTTACTCGTCAGTGTTTTCGCATCATAAAATGAAGAATCGGCGCGAGCGCAAAGGATAGAAATTACTTCTAGATGATCGGGCTTTTTCCTAGGCCATTTCGCACTCGCTGTATCATCTTGACGGACGTCCCTAAATGGAGCCAAAAATGAATTGTTCGAATCCAGAGTTCAACTAGGAAATATTAGCTAATGAATCAAGACCTTGCAATCAGAAACATCCTTTGTTTGAAAAGTCGTAAATATCACAACCCTTTACTCACGACCTATGAGCATAAAGAAAACAGATGACCAGAGGAGCGGATGGGGAGATGTCGAAAGAGGAATCTTCGAAGGTGTATTCGAGGCTCTAGCAAACAAGCATTCGCAACTTGACATCAACTTTCAAAAGACTGCAGTTCGAGTTCCTGGATTCCCAGCGAGCGTCGAATTAAACGGAGTGGTAACAATCTCTGTTCATATGAGGGAACTGACCGAAGAGGAAAAGAAGGCTTCTGCCCAAAGAAACGTGGCACTGATGAATGCGCCTATGCAATCATAGAAGCAGGTCTTTGATTATCGTCCGCAGCTTGAACGGGCTTGCACTGATATGTCCGGTCAGTCTAGAGACTCCGGTCCCCATACTGAGGACCGCGCTCCCCATGCTGTAGATATTTAGCTTCCAGCCGTGATCTGAGAGACCACTCGCTAGCTCCTGGGTGTTTCTAACGATATTCATGAGCCTGTTCTTGGTCTTCATCAAGTGGAACAGTTTGAGCCCGCTTTCATGTACGCCACGCATTTCCACTTCGATCGCTTTAGCATCGCAATTAATCATCGCAAGTGGGAATCCGTTCATTGAAATGGCAATGTGTCCAGATTCTAGAAATGGGAGAAGATCCAGTGACGAAACTTGGCGCCTAGTCCTTTTCAATCTCTTCTCTTAAACCGCCTTTGGATGATAAATGAATACTTGTCAGTGTTATGACAAGTATTTCTTTTCTAGAAACATCTTACCTTTTAAGGCGTATTGTATGCGATTAGATTAACTGTTTTCACAGATCAGCGGGGGATGAATTCTGAATAAGGCGTAAATAGTTCGTGACTTTCTATTCTTACGAATCGTTCATGATGAAGAAACTACAAATGATTACTCTCCAAGAAAGCACTTGCATGACGCAATCCGGTGATTAGGTATGACGCGCATACAACAAGATAGCACAAAGATGCAACGAAGTCTTCTAGGGGTGTCAACTACCCTTTTCGCTTCTGTCATCGTTGTATTGGTCATAATTGCAGCTGTTGGTTACGGGTTGTATTTCATGCAGACAACGTCGTCTTCACCAACAACAAGTTCTTCTAATTATCAATTCGTCACGAGTCTTGCTTTTTCTCACTGGACGTCGATTGGAGATGCCAATCTTACTGGAACAATGTCACAGTATTCTTCCTCTGCTTCGCTGTGGTGGTATGTTCACGATAGCCCGCTCAATACGACCAGCGGCCCGTACACTGGAAGCAGTATTTCCACGACATGGACCAAGTTCTTCGGGAATGGCCCGACTTACTGGACGGTCTATAACTACACTCTGACTTTTCCAACCTCCACTTCGGCGAAGGTCACTGCGAACTTATGGTATATTCTAGGGCACGGCAACTCCACTCACACCTTGTATCTGCCGTACGAACTTGATTACAATTACCAGAGCTCGCAATGGTTCTTGACAGGTGATTGGTGGGGTCTGCCACACAGCCCTGGAATCGCGTACGATAGCGTTGTTGCACCTGCGGTGACTATTACCACAGCCTCCTCTACAAGCTCAACCAGTACCACAACTGCTGCATATTCATACTAAGGTCGCAATGACGCCATAAGGGGCCAAAACACCGTTCAAGCTTGGCTTGAATTGAGGTCAGGTCTCAAACACATGACTTCTACAGGATTCCCTGATCGATCTCGCGCTCTTGTAGACAATCCTTCTTCCTGATTGGTGTTGTGCGGTTTCTGAGTCGTTGACTGCTGTGTCTTGAATTCTCCCGACCCCAACCTCAATGAGGCGATAGATAAGATTATGACAGCGATCAATAGTGCGATTACAAAGCGCATAGTGTAGGGCCAGAGTACCCATCCTTCGGTGCTGCTCCCCAAGATCAAATAGTCGTACGCGTCTGTAATCGAAGGCCAGCAGTTGAAATTTGTTCCGAGACAAAGAGTTGTTTCTATATCTATGAAGAGGAAAAAGATGAAAACGATTGGCCAGACTATGCCTCCCAAAGACACCCAGGAAATGCTCCGAGGCATTGCAAGTAGTACGATCGCCGCAACAAGATCAACAACTACGATGAGCCAGTTCAAAGTGTAATGCACCGTATTGAGCTGAGTTAGCGTTCTGTCGTATAGGCCGATGTACACATTTAATCCGAAAACTGCAAGCATCAGAACACCGGCGATCCTCGACAACATTGTGGCTGGCTTCATGCGACGCGCATCCTGTAACAACCTTGCCAGTCTACTTTAACAACTTTTTTCAAAGTGTTCCGTCTTGTGACCATAGGCCTGATTTGCCATCGAGAATCCAACTGGAAAGAATATTCTAGGAGAACGCATGTAAGTGCGTCTAAAGTGTCGTTTCCTGCTGATGTTGGCGTAGGTTGCCATTCTTGGTAGCCATATGAACGCTGGCGCTTGTCTCCCTTTTGAAATCAATAGCTAATGATCGTCTCAGTCATTTCTATGCGTAAACTTGTATCTCTTGGGATAAGAAGAGGGTATCATTGCTTGCATGCAAAACAATGTTGGTACATCGCAATGAACGCTTAATTGCAAGTATCAATGTTCGATACGCATCAAATTGCAAATACCAGAGTTAAATATCAAAGGATCCATGATCTAGATTTGACGTTAGTACATGAACAACGACCTCTCAATGCGACTGGTTAAAGTTCTGACATTCTCGGTCGTTGCTCAGTCAACATTTATTGCTCTCTTCATTGTGAACTTCGGGAAACTTATAGTCGATTCTGTTACATCGCTTAATTTTATTCCTTTCTTCGCATCTCTGACTGACTGGATAGGTTCGGGCACAGTCTCGCATTCAAGCCCGTTTCATGCAATGTTTCAAGCTCTTTCTGCCCCACTGGCAAACGCATTTTCAACCTCGCTCATCTGGAGCTTGCTAAATGGCATTGTTTTAGTGATTTTCGGAATAGCGCAGTACCGCAATTAATTTGGAGGAATAAGAAAATTGAACAAAAAGACTTGGATTGCCAGTTTACAAGATTGCAACCATTTTTTCTTCGAGACTCGACGTCTAACATTAAATCAAATCCCACGGATCAAAGGACGGACACTTCTGGGTTAGAGATTACTATTTTAGAGGAAGTTGGCGATGATATTCAGATCTGAAAAGGTAAGACCGCAGGAAAAGCATCACTATCCGACCAACATCGGGCTCACAAGGCCTGCGGATCAAAACGTGGTGGAATTCCTTGTAGTGGGAAAGAAGGAAAGGGATTGTCAAAACAAGGTTCTGGAATTTCTGTCTGCGCACGGCGCCGAGTTTGTCTCTCATTATGGATACTTCGACGAAGACTCGCAAGAGTTCATCCTGAGTTGCTCTGTCGACTCTAGCAGGATTGACTGCAGTCTTGATGAGCTGCTCATCCGTCTCAGGAAAATGAAATTTGTCTCAAAGGCCGAAAGAGGAGAGATGAAAGGT
>DAIDAB010000167.1:4593-4832 GCA_027310845.1 bacterium
ATTCGCTTGCCGCCATTGATGATGCTCTAAGAAGCGAGGATTCTGGAAAGATTTCAAAATTGTTATTTGAGGAAGGGCGGAACAACGCGCTCAAGGTGTATGATTCGTTGAGGCGGCTCGAAATGGTTGAGGGAGCAAAGCCCGTCACCGAGTCTATCAAAGCGTATCTCAGAGCATCGGGCTGGGGAATCTTCAACTTTAGGGTAGAAGGCGAGTTTGCATTTGCAACTGTGGTTGAT
>DAIDAB010000168.1 GCA_027310845.1 bacterium
ATACATAATGTACCTGCTGCCCATCGCCTGAAATCTGTTGCAATTTTGCGACAGGAAGCGTAAAGTTTTGGTTGATGAATCCCGAGGCATTTGTCGCCGCATACCCAATTATGGTTCCCGAATTTGGGTTGATCAATGATGAATTTGTTGGAGAAAATTGAGGATCAACCCATATTACTTTCTGCGAATCACTCTGGAATCCCGTTCCATAAACGTAAAGGTAATGCGAGCCTGTTCTCGTTAACCCTGTCTCCGAAACAACGTTGCTTATTGGCTGGTTGAAGACCATGTAGGCTCCATATGAAAAAGTCAGAAACGAAATGATGATTAAGACAAGCAACATTGCCGCGAAAGCCAAGGCCATGATATGCCTACTCCCCCGATATTGCGGTTGAATCATCCCGACTAGATCTTCCCTTGGCGCATTTTCGTTGGCTTGATTCTTCAGAAGTTCCTTAATTCCTCTTAAAACATTACCCATGGGAAAGCAAAGCCTTTTTTTCGTATATTCGAGCAGCCAGGCCTCAATATGAGAGTCAAGCTCCTGTGGCACACACCGAACCCGGAAATCAATGTCGCACTCGCAATGCGCCGTTGCTACAGCTCAAAGCCGATAGAGGAACTCGAAAAGGAGCTCTTGTCCAAGCCTGGGTACGAAAGGGAGTTGATAGCAAAGGCGTTGCGTGACAAGACTTTTGATGTGATTGAACATGCAGTATTCATGTTTGAAATAGAAGGGATAAGCAGAATCTGCTCTCACCAGCTCGTTAGGCACAGAATTGCGAGCTACGACCAAGAAAGCCAGAGATTCAGCGCTGTGGAAAAAGAAGATTTCATATTTCCCCGCACAATTCAATCCAATCCAGCAGCTCTCAAAGTATACGAAGAGGTACTCAAGATGTCTATTGAAGCATTCAAGAAGCTCAAGGAACTCGAGGTTCCCAAAGAAGATGCACGGTTTGTGCTTCCGCAGTCAATTGGAACGAAGCTCGTAGTGACGGCTAATGCACGAGCTTTGATGCATTTTTTCTTTCAACGAACAGCGCTTCAAGCACAGTGGGAAATCAGAGATCTTGCGGAACTGATGCTACAGGAATGCAAGAAAGTCGCACCAAGCATATTCAATCAGGTTATAGAAGCTTGACGGCATACTTCACTGACCCAATGGGCGATGAATTCAAAAAGGCGCTTGAAGAAGCTTTGAAGGATTCGGAAGAGAAAGGAGAGGATGACCCTGACGCCCTCAAACGTTCTTCGGAATCAAAGAGAGCGAGGAACAAGCGAACCCGAAAGAAAAGAGAGACAAAACAACATTTCACAAGAGATGTAGCAAAGTCACTCAGGTAGAGCTACTTATGATGACTCACGAGCCTTGACATCTCCTACGCTCTCAACGAAAACATGTCCCCTGTAGTTACACTTGTCACAAGAATACTCCTCCGGGAGAAGCCATCCTGAAAGAGAACCTGCAGGCTGAACTGGGGAAAGACAATTGGGGCAGAGCTTTTGTCTTCGAAGTCCTCTTCTTCGAAAACGAATCTTAGGGCTTGGATCTTCGATTTCACCTACATCTGGAGTCTCAACGTGCTGTGCATCGGAAGACAAATCGGCTCACGGACTTACTGAACTTCAATCGATCCTTCAGCAAAGCCCATGTTCAGGAGCCTATCGCGAACATCGTCTCTGTGGTCTCCCTGAAGGAGTATGTAACCGTCTTTAGCTGTACCGCCGCACGCCAGCTTGCTCTTGAGCTCCTTTGCAATCTTCTCAAGATCCGTTCTCTTGGGGTTCAGACCCTCAACCATCGTAGTTGGTTTTCTTAACCGGCGCATTTCAAGCCTAACAACAATTCGAGTCTCCTCTTTTTCGAGTTCCTCGCAGACACAGAGGTCCTTTGGGAGACCGCAAGTAGAGCAGACTTCTGCCATCAGTTCCGCTTCCTCGTAGCTCCTTTTATCGAGTGAAAGTTTTCTGATACCTTACGCATCGCTCAGAATAGAAATTGACTCTCAAATTATAAAAGCCTTATGTCCCTGAGACTTTTTGTACAAAACGATTGGAGGGGAACCAATATTAGGTTCCCAGAATCAAATGACGTATGATAGCACGATGCCGGCCACTTGTGCGAGATGCGGCGATGAATACCAGCCAATGCTGGAATCAGATGAGATTGAAGGCTTGTGTCCCGGATGTATTTTCGATCCAGAGCGAACGCAGAGCAACTGCGCGTAGAATTCATTTGTCCATAATCCGCAACATCGAACTCTGTCCCAAGCCCATTGGAGTCTCTTCCCATTTTACTTGGAGTAGATCTCCTTCCAACCCGACTACATTTCCCCTTGCGATTTTAGCTTTCGTGACATCGAATTCCACTCCTCTTCCCACCATTCTTGCAAGATCGGGGATCGAGAGATTCTCCTGAACGGCTACCAAACAAGAATAGTCATCTTCGAAACTGATCACAACAGCAGTCACTGGCATGTTCTCTTCGTCCTCATTTCAGACCACTAGTATTTAGCTTTTCCTGGCTACATCTTCGAGTCACTCGACAACAAGTACTTTCACCTGAGACTCAGCTCTCGCTGCGTCTATAGCGTCTGCTATTTTCTCAAGAGGGTAAGTGGAAGTGATAAATTTTTTCACCTTGATTCTTCCCTCCTTTAACATATTGATTGCTTCGTCAATTTCCCTTTCGGTTGTTGCATAGCTACTTGTAATTGTTAGCTCACGCAGAAGAAGAGACTGTAGTTCCATGGTATATGTTGAGCCCATGTGCGGAGCGCCAAAAAGCAGCAATGTTCCAGACTTTCTCACACATTTGACAGCCTCCGCAAACGCAGAAGCATTTGCTGTTGCCACAACTACAAGATCATATCCAGGAGTGTTGATAAGCTTTAGGGCGTCATTGGAAAATAGCCAGTCTCTGCACTGACGCACATCCAGTGTTGCGGCATTCTCATTTTTCTCAGCAAACTGTAAGCGTGTGGCACTGATATCAGCTGCTACGAGATTTGTGTTCGGTGATCGACCGCGAATGATTTCCATGTGGAGAAGTCCTATCGGCCCAGAACCAATTACCAGGACATTCCTGATGGCTGAGAAGATCCCATTTGTTGCATTGTTCAGACCCCTTATGCAGCAACCTAGCGGTTCTGCGAAAGAGGCCTCTTCGTGTGATAAGCCCTCGACCTTGTGCAATCCCCCGTGCTTTACGTTGTACTCCGGAACCTTGAACTCATTTGCAAACCCGCAAGGCACAAAGTTGCTGTTTCGAAAACCGTCACACATCGTCTCGGCTCCGCTTCTGCAAAAATAGCATTCACCACAGGCAACGTGATGGTGTGGAACAACATCGTCGCCCTCTTCAAATAACGGGGATCTTGAGGAGGAGACTATTCCAGAGACTTCATGACCCAATATAGACGAGGCTATGTATCCTCCCGAAAGTTTTTCCAAATCAGTCCCACAGATTCCAGACGCTTTCATCAGCACCATCACGGAACCAGTCTCCATTTCTGGTCTTGGGACTCGTCGCAGCTCAACCACCCCGTGGCCAACGAATGCGGCCATGACAGTATCGGATTCTTTCATTTGCTCAAACCGCTAGTCCATTCATTTTCAATTTATAAGTTCAGGTGTCGCAGTGCGATCAGTAAGAGCGAGCATGCCTGTTAGCCCAACCTATGCCAGTAGTTGGACTTTCTATGCAATTGGCTTTCTGTTCATAGCAATAGGGATAGCGTTTGTTCTGGTACCACTCCTTGCGAATGACGGAGTTCTCTCAAATGCAAAGGTTCCTTGGATAATATTGTATGTTTACAACAAGGGAGGATTCTATTTTGCCACTTCGCCAATCTTAATCATTCTTTCTTTGGTCGTCCTAGTTGTTCTTCTTTTGCGGCGATAAGCCCTTTGGCTAGCGATCTAATCTTTGACTTCCAGTCAAGGGCTTTCACTATCCCACTAGCAACCAAAATTCCTTCAGCTCCGAGCTCCACTGCTCTTTTAGCATCTATTGAATCCACAATGCCAGCTCCACACAGCAGCACAGTAGAGCTGTCTGCAACTCTCCCTCTCCTCAGAGCGTCAAGGGAACTGGAGATAAGGGTTGGGCGCGCTTTTGAAACCGCATTTCCAGATCCTATCAACTCGGGTGGCTCAATCGCCAGAAAATCAGGGGAATAAAGTGCGAACCTTGAGACTTCATTTTCGTCCCTCGCACAAACCAAACTGCGCATGTCCAGACTCCTAAGTCGCTCGACCAACCTTCTGATTGCCTCTTCTGGAATCCTGTGCTCACTGTGATTTAGGACAGAACCGCTTGCTCCGAATACTTTCGCAATCTCAGGGACAAGAAAACCAGTCGTGCTACCTTCAGACACATTATCCAAATGTTGCGCAAAGAATGACAGCGCAGGGTATCTATACGAAAGGAGCGAAATGGAAAAGGCAGGCACCGAAAGTATGAGTTCGACATTAGATTTATGGCGTCTTAGCTCTTGTGCAACCGAATTGGCGATAGACGCGAGTCGAATTGCAGATCGCCCGCTCGCCTCCGGATAATTCTTGGTATTAATCACAAAATATAGCAACTAGGAGGATTCTTCCCTGATTTAGCGCCGTCAAGAGTCTTGCTCAGTTAAAGCCTGAGATAAAGTCTCACGGGGCT
>DAIDAB010000169.1:0-4291 GCA_027310845.1 bacterium
CCTTCAATGTCGCCGTTATGCCAAGATGGCGCAAAGGGCTGTGCCCTTTTTTCATGCGCCAGGAAATGTCAGCGAACCATC
The DNA here is from genome assembly GCA_027310845.1 of bacterium. Lineage (GTDB taxonomy): Archaea > Thermoproteota > Nitrososphaeria > Nitrososphaerales > CADDZS01 > JASHOD01. The sequence goes on from DAIDAB010000169.1 coordinate 82, forward strand.
CCGTTCCGACCCCATTCCTTCTGGTCAGGAGGATGAATTCGTCAACTGGGCAATTTCGAATCATGAACTGGCGCGGATTGTAATAGTAGCCAGGCATCGAACCAAAAAGATGAGGCTTGTAAAGAAAGTGCATCTCGTTTGGAACTGGTTGGGATCCGAATCCTTTGAGATAGGTGTAGTCAACCAGAGTCCGGACTGACGCGGCTAAATCAACGTATCTTTGCGTGTCCATCAGGACCGCGACGTTCGAGTGATACCTCTGCGAATGCATCTTTCGAAACTCCATCTGCGCTTTCTGTTCGTCGCTTGAAATTCCCGCCTTGATGACCGAATAGACAAGGTTCCAGACCTCGCGCACGCAGAGTACGATCGTGTCGCTCCGGCCCTCTCTCCGCTTCAAAATCTCGAAAGCCTTTGCCAGCGCTCCATAGTATCTGTAGTCCCACTTGCTGTCATTATACGGTCCAAACAAGGCCCTGTCCGTTACGATCACGGCGTAATCTTTTTTGTAGATAGTTTCGAGGCTAAAATCCGAAATCTTGATCTGGTTGTCCCATCCTTCAACGACCACTTCATTTCCAACGATGAGCGCGGTTCTGTCCTTATTTTCAGGATCTAAAAGCCAGTTGCACGACTCTGAGTCATTTTCCGCCCCGAATGCGTCAATCACTTTCGCCCTCTTTGAAATCTCTAAATCCCGCGTCCTCGCCTGAAATCTCTTTGCAAGTCTCATCAATAGCGTTGATTTTCCTGAATCAGTCGTTCCAACGATGAAAGATGATTCCGCGCCTCTGAATTTAGGGCCTACCCTTGGTCCTTGCGGCCATTTCTCGATTACGAACTTTTGCGCGTACAATCGCTCGAGCGGGCTTTCTTCCTCTTCCTCTTCCTCTTCTGGTTCTTCCAATTCTTGTGCTCACTCACTCAGGTTCTTTCGCTCCATGATCCCTTGCCTGCTTCACTGCCGCGCTTTCTTCCTCGCCCGCTTTCATGAATGGGTTAGATTGAATGTTTGTAGTTTGTTTGATCTCTTCTCTCTCAAGAACTCCCATCGCTGCAATCAAGAGCTTTTGCGCCATTGGGCTTTCGCGCCCTATCTCGGTTAATATTTTCTCGGAGAGAACGCAATACATTTCGTATGCTCTCTTCTCTGACTCGTCGAACTTTTCCCCTCTCTTCTTCTTCTCTAAAAGGAACCCCCAATCTGCTCTAACAAAAGACGCGCCTTTTCCTTTGAGCGATACACCGAACGCATGATACGTGCCTGGCTTTTCTCCGATTATCGAAAGGACGTTGTTTAGTTCAGTGCTTCCTTTCATGTACGGATTCTCAGAGTCGAAGCCGAAAGCTCGCTGCGGTTCCCGGTCCCCTTCCTTCTTCATTCCAAATTTCATTTCCTTTTTTCCATCCTGCGGTGATTAATTGAAATACAGAGGATTGGACAGTCTCGAAATGTCGCGCTGCGCCGGCCTGATTCCCAGCCTCATTGCGGTTCTCCTATTGTTTGCTTTCTGCCTGCAATAGAGTGAACAGTATTTCTTGCCGTTGCGCAATCTTTCAATTTCCTTTCCACATAATTGGCAGGAAGGATTCGATAGCTCCTCTTCTAGAATTTCTTTCTTTTTTTCTGCCAAGAAATGTTCACCTGAAAAGGGCAAGAAGCGTCAAGGCCGTAATTCCTGCGATTGCAATAGCCGTGTACTTCCAATTCCAGCTAAAGCCGCCTTCACGGGTGATGTTCAAACTGACATAGAGTATAGTTTCCAACCTCCCCCGTATCAATTTTGAGAGTTCGCCCGTCCTTTCTTTCAAAGCAATGTTTTCATCTATGAGAGGAGCCGCCGCCGCGATTTGCGCGATTGCGCTGAGGGCCTGAACCGACTCGGTCCTAGCATTCAGTTCTCTGTCCCAGTATCCTTTCTTGAACTGGTCCATTGCGGTCTGTCTCAGTTTCCAAGAATCGGTTAAAACAAAAAAAGGAACGTCCTGCGATATCGTCTCTTCCCTCGACATGAAAGGAAGGAAACCAAAAAATGGGGTGGATGACTTGATGGTCTGTGACCTGATTTTTGCCGTGTGTATCCACGACACGGACCCGGTCGTGAGAAAGTCAAGCCCATACATGAAATTCCCAAGGTAGTAAGCATCTATTCCTCGCATCGAGCTGAACGCGAAATTGCCCAGCCAGTTCTCGCCATAACACATCACTATCTGTTTCCTGATTTCAACCTCGTTGAAAAGCTCGCCTTCAACCTCCTGCATGAAGGCGTGAATCTCGTTTCCTTTAGAGTCCTTCAAAGGAAAGATGCTGTCAATGATTTTCTTTACTTCGCCATAGTGCGCCAGAAGCTCCCTGTTCTTTGCCACAAAATCCTCTTTGTTCATCGCCGGATCCTGTTTCAACCGCTGCTTCATTTCCTCACCGAAAGATTTGAGTTCTTCTGCGAGTTTTTCATTGTCAATGGGTTGGCTTGCTTCCTTCGCCGACTTGAAATTCGCCAGAAGTGAATCGAGAAAATCCTGCCCTTTCCATTCTGCCATCTGCAAAAGGAATTGCGCGAAAAGCGGGCCCGTAATTTCGAAGAACTTTCTCTGAATCCATATCTCGCCCATTTCCTTTGAGCGGTCGGCCGGATTCTGGGTCATCATGTTGTAGACATATTTTCCTACGAACTTGATGTATTCTCGATATGCAAGAATGACCGCGCCAGGTATGATGAAAATGCAGACGACTACGATTATTGCGACGCCAATTATAGATCGCAGATTTTCGAGACCTATCGCGAGAAGAATGAAGACAATGAAGATGGAAGGAATCATTATCGCCGAAAAGCGCAAAGGATTGTGGGCGACTGGCAATTTCATCTACTCCGTCAGAATATCGTCAAAGTTTGGAGCCCTTTCATCACTTTTCGATGATGATTGCTGCTGCCGTTCATCTCGTGGTCTAGGCGCTATCTCGATCCTTCTCTTCGTCTTCCGCAGCCCTAGCGCAATTTCTTTCAATACGATTTCTCTCCTGTAGAGTTCTCCGAACCTGATTAGCGCACAGAAAGTGAGGAACGCAACCGTGCCGGCGAAATAATACCAGAAGTAAAGATAGAGAATATACCAGTAGGAGGCGAATGCTTGTAAATTGAAATTAATCATCTTAAATCTTCACCGCGCCTCTCCAAGATACGAAGGAAGTTGAGAAGAGCCCCATTGCAACGCCGATGAATAAACCGCCGAGAAATTCCCGGTTGAAAATCGATGTAGACGCGTTGAAAGCGGTGGAAATAATTATCCCCACGAGAATCAAAATGATTCCTCCAAATATGAGAAAGATGGTTCCTTTCATTTCAATTTCAATCCTGCTTAAGATCCTCTTTCAGAACTGCATCCAAATCTTTCGTTGCTTCTTCTATGCTGGAATACTTCTTGACAACTGTTCTCTTGTTCATGAAATAGTAAGTTACAATTTCTAGCTTTGTCAAGTCAATCTGATTCTCCCAAAACCTCTTTCAGTGATTCGTATTGCGAAGCGACGGCGAGACCTTTTTCCGTTAGAATGTAGTGACCTTTGGTTATTTTGCAATCGTCTTTCACAAAATGCAAGAGCCCCTTTTTTTCTAACAGCTCCATGCAAACTCGCATTATATTCCATGAGAGATTGGTCTTGTATAGGACATGAGTCGCTATCAGCTCGTTACCATTGCTCTTAATCGTGACCAAGATTTCACACAAAGTATCGAAACGGGATCTTCGTTCGAGTAAACCAATTTCAATTCCGCTTTCATTTTCATTTTTTGTCAATTTGTTTGTTTTCACTATTTTGTTAGAAGTGGAGTGACGACCAACTCACTCTTGAAACTAGACCAGCTATCGGTTATGATATGACACCGGACATCCATTTCGGTCTCAACGTCTTTCACTCCTAACCACAAATCAGATTTCAAATTTCTAGTTTCACCGTATGGTGTAGATTGATAAATTCGCAATATTGACAGCTTTGAAATCCATCCAGTTTCCCACGGTTTGAGAATTCAATCCTATCTGTCCGAGCGGAAGATTTAGGACGCTAGTTTCGTTCGTAGAGCGAGGCATGGACATGTAGACAGTGAGCTCAACATCGAACACTACTTCCGCGGAGATGCCCTGTTTTTGCACGATCTCCTGAACCGTATTCTCGATTGAGGTCAAGTTTAGTATAGTGAATGTTTCTTTGAAC
>DAIDAB010000169.1:4301-4627 GCA_027310845.1 bacterium
GAAGAACTAGAAGGAATGTTTCGTAAAAAGCATAGCATGAAAAAATTGTTGAATTGCTTGAGCTCGAGAGTCTCGAGATAGGAGAATAATTCGGAGATGATGCATTCACGAATCCATCAAGATACGTGACTTGAGCTCCTGTGTAACTGAAGTAAAACTCGTTCTCAGATTGAAAGGCAGTTGTTGCGGTTGGACCACGTTGTGAAACGTAAGCGTCCGTAGCTCCTGCCAAAACAATCAGAAGAATGATGATGGACGCGAAATAGACCTTCCATCTGTTTCTGTAGATCCACTTTTTCTTTCCTGGTGTTTGCTCACTCTCTTCC
>DAIDAB010000016.1 GCA_027310845.1 bacterium
ATGCCTATCTTTGCAGAGTTCAAATACGATGGAATTAGGGCGCAAATCCACAAGAAAGAGCACGCCATCAGAATATTTTCAAGGAACCTTGCCGATATTACGCAGTACTTCCCAGAATTGAAACAAGCCGCCTTGGAACTTAATCGTGACCTCATTCTAGATGGCGAGATCATCGCGTTTGACAAAGGACGGCCACTAGCATTCCAGATGCTCCAGAGGAGGCTCAGGAAGATTTCGAGGTCAGTATCTGACGCGCCAATCAAGTATTTTGCATTTGATATTCTGCACAATGGAGATTCCCTGACAGAACGCCCGTTTAGTGAAAGATTAGGGATTCTGAGATCATTGGACATGCCAGGGATACTTGCGTTCTCGGAGCAAAGACCGGTGGCAAGCATTGGAGAGGTCCAAGAAATGTTCGAAGAGAGCAAAGGCCTTGGATATGAAGGTCTTGTTGCAAAAGATCCAGAGTCTCATTACGCGCCAGGAAGAAGAGGTTCAAGCTGGGTCAAGCTTAAGAAAGAACTTGACACATTGGATGTCGTAATAGTCGCCGCGGAGTACGGACACGGGAAGAGGGCCGGGATGATTTCTGACTACACTTTTGCCGTGAGGGACGGATCAGAACTCAAGACTGTGGGGAAGGCCTACTCCGGCATGACCGACGCGGAGATAAGGGAAATGACCGAATTGTTAAAGTCGATAACTCTCAGAGACTATGGATATCGAAGAACAGTAAGGCCTCAAGTCGTGATCGAGGTTGCATTTGACGCGATCCAAAGGAGCGGGCGCCACGACAGCGGGTTTGCGCTGCGTTTCCCGAGGATCAAGAGAATCCGCAATGACAAATCTGTGTCTGATATTGACACCCAAGAGCGCGTGAGGAAGATATACGAATCACAGAAAGTGCGAATCTAGAAAAGGACTACAATGTCTGCTACAGCCTGAATGAACCTTGGGCCGACCTCCCTCACGCGTTTCCAGTTCTTCACTGAGTAATTGCGATCGAGACGCGCTTCCCCGAGGTGCCTTTCTATCCAAGAGTCATCTTCAAAATATTCCTGCGAAACGTGAGTGTAGTAGTGGATCGTCGCATCGGGCTTTGCAGAATTAAACGCTGCGCTAAGGAATTCAAATGATTTCTCGGGGAGGGGCATCAGTATCCTATCGAAGGACAAAGGATGATTTCTTGCAAATTCCTGCGCATCTGCGAGAATTGGATTCACCGTGCCCTTGAGCTTCTTGTTCAACTTGAGAGATTCTTTTGCGTATGAGATAGCTTCAGGATTCTTATCCACGCTTTCCACTATGCAATTCTTTTTCTTCGCGGCGATGATTGAAAATGTGCCTAGACCAGCAAACATGTTGAAGATGTGTTCGCCGTCCAGTACTAGACTAGCTATTCTCTCTCTTTCTGTTGAAAGCCTCGGGGAAAAATATACTGTTGCAACATTCACTTTGAAGAGGCAGCCGCTCTCCTTGTACACGGTTTCGAATTTCCTCTCACCAGCGATAAATTTCACTCCTCTTGTCCTAAACTCTCCCTCCACATTGGAGGCCTGCTTCAGCACTGTTCGGACATTTTTCATTCGTAGGAGAATTTGATCAGCTATAGCTGACTCTCTATTCTCGAGCTCTTCGGGAATCTTGATTATAGCAATGTCTCCTATCACATCAAAGGCAGAAGAGAGAAAGGATATCTCTTCCTTTGTGAATAGATCGCTGAGAGCTTCTTTCAGCATCGGCAAGGGAAGTTTTGCTCCAAAGGTGCTATGCTTTTATCTCTTCCAGTGAGGAAGCCTCTGGAGCCTTTCCGAGGTAATAGTATTTCTTTTGCTCCTTTTGCATCCTGTCAAGTTTGCTCTCGGGCTTATTGACACGCGGGCGGCCAGTCGTGATGTCGCGCCTGTATGTTATCCCTAGCTCTCCAAGAAAAGCGTTCATCCCATCAGCTTTTCCCATCGGCTTTCCGGCTCGGCCTGATTTGCCCGGCACTCCTGAGAATATCATGAGGGAATCTGAGACAATATCAACAAGCTGTATGTCGTGGTCTATAACAAGTGCTGTTTTCCCCATAGATCTAACGAATCTTTGGATCGACTTTGCTAGCACTATTCTATCTTCGACGTCGATGAATGCTGAGGGCTCGTCAAAAGCATAGATCATCGCGTCCTGCAAAAGCGTGGCAACAATCGCGACTTTTTGCAACTCGCCTCCGCTGAGCGTCTTTAGTGATTTTTCAAACAATTTGTTCAGTTTGAGAGGTAATATGAGCTGGCTCTGGATTAAGCCAGTGTCTACGTTCTTGTTGATCGACCTAAAATATGAGATGACATCAGTTTCGGATTCTGCAGATAGGTATTGTGGCTTGTAGGCCACTTTCGCCGAGACATCCACGTTGCCACTCGTAGCGCTTTCAAGCCCTGAGAGAATCTTGAGAAAGGTAGTCTTGCCAAGAGCGTTTGCACCGAGTATTCCGATCACTTCTCCGAGCCTGATCTCCGCGGGATCCACTCTGAGATTGAAATTCGGGAATTACTTTGTGATCTCTGTGTAACTGCAAATCGTCGGCGTCTCGGTCACGTCCTCAAGCGGCGAGTAGATGTCAAAATGTACTGGTTGATCACGAAAGCGGATGTTCTCCACTTGAAGGTAACCTTCGAGAAGCTCGTTGATTCCAGTTCTCGCGCTCTGGATCGAGGACACAATTCCATAGACCCCCGGTTCTCCATAGAGTATGTGGATGTAATCGCTAAGATAATCAAGGAATGAGAGGTAATGCTCAACTAGTACGACCGAGGCCCTCTTTGCCAAGTTTGAGACAACATGTGAGACATGCATTCTTTGAAACACGTCGTTGTAACTTGAGGGTTCGTCAAATAGGTAAAGGTCGGCGTCTTTTAGAGCAGTCGCCGCAACAGCAGTCCTCTGGAGTTCTCCGCCGCTGAGTTCAGAAACATTCCTGTCTAAGCACTCATTCAAATCGAGTGAATCAGACATCTCATTCAAGTCGCGAGAGGCACCAGCTTGTGCCTTAAGAAGATCCCTCACAGTCCCACTCCACACCTTTGGGATTAGATACACGGCCTGCGGCTTGATCGAGACGCGAAGGGAACCGTTTGAAATTGCTTCAAAGTGGCTTTGGAGCTCGGTACCTTGGAACTCTTCTATAATCTCGCTCCACGAGGGCGGGACCTCATACCTTCCGAGGTTTGGCTTGAGCGAGCCAGAGAGAACATTGAGCGCAGTCGACTTGCCAACTCCGTTTCGTCCGACAAGCCCTACGACTGCTTTTTTCTTTGGGATTGGTATTTTGTACAGTCGGAATGTGTTCACTCCATACTGGTGGACTTTTTCCTCGCCCAGTTCGGTTGCGATATTGATAATCGAGATGGCTTCGAAGGGGCATTTCTTTACGCAGATCGTACAGCCAGTGCAAAGCTCTTCACTGATCAGGGCCTTCGCATCCTGCCCCAGAACTATGCAATCGCTACCTGTCTTGTTTACTGGGCAGAAGGTGATGCACTCGAGATTACATTTTCTGGAGTGGCAGCTTTCTCTATCCAGGACAGCTATTCTATGGGGCATCGACATGATGGAGTACTCCTAAGGTTACCTATTCTAGGCCGGAATTTCTAATATTCGCACCTCACGGTATATTAGTATTATATCGATAAAGGATACTTGATACTCAAAACATAGACATGTGAGGAACTTGAACTTTCGCCCCACATCCATTTGCGAGATATGATTTTCACATTACTACAAGTACAATTGGTCAATTTGCAATAGGATTCCTGATCCGTATTAGTTCATTCACACGTTATCGAGCTGATAGAATGTCTGTGAAAGACAGAAATATTAGACAGCTGCGCGTTTTTCCGTCAGGGGATTTCCGGCCAATTGAGCCAACAAGGCGTAACGTTGAAGGTGCTTGAAGCCTACACAAGAGACGTAGGCAGAGGCGTTGCAAGAATCGATTATGATGCCATGGATGCTTTGGATGCTTCCACTGGTGACATAATTGAGATCAAGGGAAAGAGAAGAACTGTCGCAAAGTGCCTTCCCCTGTACCCCTCAGACGAGGGACGAGGTGTAATCAGGATAGACGGTTTGATCAGGAACAACTCTGGAGTCGCGATTGGTGACACTGTTACGATAAAGAAAATCAAAGCCCCACCTGCTGAGAAAGTTGTCGTTGCGCCTTTGGAGGCGATTCCCCCAATCGACGAGCGCTACCTCGCCGACGCATTGGAGAGCGTGCCTGTTACCAAGGGAGACAATATCATGATTCCATACTTTGGCGGCCGCCTGACATTCCAAGTTCTTGGCGTGAGCCCGATGGCTGATGCAGTTCTGATAACACAGAGAACGATTTTTGCGATCTCCGAGAAGGGCGAGACTCTCAGAGGCGTTCCACAAGTCACGTACGAGGATATTGGCGGTCTCAAAGACGAGATACAAAAAGTCAGAGAAATGATCGAGCTCCCCCTGAGGCACCCCGAGATTTTCGAGAAGCTTGGTGTGGAAGCTCCAAAAGGAGTCTTGCTTTATGGTCCTCCAGGAACAGGCAAGACCCTACTTGCAAAGGCGGTCGCGAACGAGAGCAATGCACACTTTATCAGCATCTCAGGCCCGGAGATCATGAGTAAGTTCTACGGAGAGAGTGAGGCTAGGCTCAGGGAGATATTCAAAGAAGCCCGGGAAAAGGCGCCGACCATTGTTTTCATAGATGAGATTGACAGCATTGCCCCAAAGAGAGAAGAGGTCACGGGCGAGGTCGAAAGACGAGTGGTCTCACAGCTTCTTTCTCTAATGGATGGACTGGAGGCGAGAGGAAAGGTCATCGTCATCGCGGCTACAAACAGGCCCAACGCGATTGACCCGGCACTCCGAAGGCCCGGAAGATTCGACAGGGAAATCGAGATCAAAGTTCCTGACAAGAAGGGGAGGTTCGAAATCCTCCAGATACACACAAGGCACATGCCTCTCACTCAAGAGGTTGATCTTGAGAGACTCTCATCGATTGCCCATGGTTTCGTCGGAGCAGATCTTGAGGGACTCTGCAAAGAGGCGGCGATGAAGACTCTTAGGAGAATGCTTCCGGAGCTCAAACTCGAAGAGGATAAGCTCCAACCGGAATTCCTAAACAGGCTTCAGGTTACAATGGATGATTTTGAGAACGCTCTCAAGGACGTGATGCCTTCAGCTATGAGAGAGGTCTACCTTGAGACCCCTGATGTAAAGTGGGCAGATATAGGAGGCCTTGACGGAATCAAGAAGGAACTGCAAGAGGCAGTCGAATGGCCGTTAAAATATCCTGACCTGTACACGACGATAGGATACAGCATGCCAAAGGGTGTGCTGCTTTACGGACCTTCGGGCACCGGCAAGACGCTTCTCGCAAAGGCCGTGGCAACAGAGAGTGAGGCTAACTTCATCAGCGTGAGGGGACCAGAACTGCTTTCAAAGTGGGTCGGAGAGTCAGAGAGAGGAGTCAGGGAGGTATTCAGGCGCGCGAGGCAGGCTTCACCATGTGTGATCTTCTTTGATGAGATTGATGCGCTCGCACCAGTCAGAGGGCTCGGCGAAGATAGCATGGTTACAGAACGGGTCGTGAGTCAACTGCTTACAGAACTCGATGGGATTCAATCACTTGCAGGAGTCGTCGTGCTCGCGGCTACAAATAGGATGGATATGGTCGACCCATCCCTCCTGAGGGCTGGACGCTTCGACAAGCTTCTCTTCATACCGCCGCCGGACAAGAACGCAAGGAAACAGATACTCGATATTCAGATCAAGCACAAGCCTATTGGTGCCGATCTCGATCTGGAACGCGTAGCAGAGATGACCGATGGATTCAGCGGAGCCGACATTACTTCAGTTGTCAACACTGCTGTCTCATTGGTGCTCCAGGAGTACGTTGCGAGCTTCCCCAAGCCCGAAGACGCAAAGAAACACGCGGCAGAAGCTGCCGTGACTATGAAACACTTTGAGGATGCTATTCGAAAGGTCAAGACTTCGAGAGAAGGCAAGCCCGTGGAAAAAATCGCGGTTCCTTACTACAGGTAGGACGAAAGCAAGTATCCAGTTTCCATGCTATGGAAGCCTTACATATCGAGTGAGCATGGAGAGCTTTCCGGCTAAAGTGTCTTGTCTTCGAGTGAGACAAAAAAAGCAGACTCTCTAGAAGGGTACAGAGGGATTGCACTAAACCTGCTCAGGAATGCGCAGGCATGCATTGGATGCAGGATCCTAGTCAAGACTGGAGACGGTTTTGAAATTTCTGGCATCCTGATCCCAAGATACGAACACGCAGATGAGAAGCATTTAGTATTGAAGCTCAAGTCAGGATACAATGTCGGCGTAGATACTTCAAACATCATTTCGATCTCAGTAATTGAACCTTCAAATCCTCCGGTTGAGACTTCAGTTTCTCCGGTTTTTTCGCAAACAGGAAGGAAAGTGTTGCTGTTGAGCACCGGCGGTACGATTGCGAGCAAAGTAGACTATAGGACCGGGGCGGTACATCCCGCGCTCTCTGCTGATGACCTCTATTCCGCCGTCCCAGAGCTTGGGAAAATTGCAGCGATACACCCTGAAGTTGTCTTCTCGACTTACAGTGAGAACCTCAATCCAACGCACTGGCAGAAACTCGCAGAAAGAATAGTTGCGAGCTCGAGCGATTCCTCACTCGATGGAATCGTCGTGATGCTTGGGACGGATACGATGGCATATGTGTCGGCTGCGCTCAGCTTCGCGCTCCTGGGGTTCCGCTTTCCAGTCGTATGCGTAGGAGCCCAGAGATCCTCGGATCGTCCATCCTCTGACTCTGCATTGAACTTGAATGCAGCAGTCAGATTCGCCGCATATTCCAAGACAAGCGGGGTCTACATCGCCATGCACGAGGATACAAGCGATGGCACAGTCGCAATACACTCCGGCAGTAGAGTGAGAAAAAACCACACGAGCAGAAGAGATGCATTCGAGTCGATCGATGTTCCACTCGTAGCAGAGGTCAAAGGTTCAGAGATCCATTTTATCACGAATCCTGAGGTCTTAAACGCGCGCAGCCAAGTCGATGCCTCACTGCTGATGAAGACAAAGTTCGAGCCGAGAGTATCTCTTCTCAAGTTCCATCCGGGATTTGACGCGGGAGTCCTCGATTATTTTGAAGAAAAGAATTCGATGGGTATCATCATCGAGGGGAGCGGGCTAGGGCACGTTTCATCTGAAACTGTTGCCAGAATCGAGGAGCTCACAAAAGGTGGATTATTTGTTGGAATGACTTCCCAATGCATTTGGGGCCGAGTGGATCTCAATGTCTACGACACTGGAAGGGATCTGCTCAACGCGGGTGTTTTGCCCCTTGAAGACATGATCGGGGAAACCGCTTTTACAAAACTGTCTTGGGCTCTTGGAAACTTTCAACGTGAGAGAGTGGAACAAGTCATGCTCACAAATGTCGCTGGAGAGATCACCTCCCGCACCTCACCGTGACACAGGAACAATGGGTGAAGCAGGTGCAATCCACGGAAGTCCAACCGGGGAATCTGACGCGCTACAGCGAAATCGAGCTCAAAGTTGGACTTGAAGTGCATCAGCAGCTTGCAACTCACACAAAGCTCTTCTGCGGGTGCCCCCCTTTTTCAGGTGAAGCCCTTGTGTCTCAGAGAGAAGACGAGCGGGAAGAATCGGTGAGGCAGTTTCCAATCCGATTCCAAAGAATCTTGCGACCCTCCACTTCAGAATTGGGAGAACTGGATCAGGCAGCCAAATTCGAGTCGCGGCGTGAAATCGTTGTGAAATACTATGCGAACCCTAAGAATTCGTGCCTCGTCGAAGCAGACGAGGAGCCACCGCACCCAATGAGTAGAGAAGCTGTGGACACGGCCCTGATCTTTTCCCTCGCTCTTTCTTCCAGGATTGCTGACGAGATCCACGTAATGCGAAAAATCGTGGTGGACGGATCAAACACATCTGGCTTTCAAAGAACTGCTGTAGTGGCGCTTGGCGGAGAGCTAGTCTACAATTCAGGGAAATCAAGAGTTATGGTTCAGAGCATTGGTGTCGAGGAGGACGCCGCGAGAGCCCTAAGAATGCAGCTGGGAAAGGGCTCTGAAGGTGCTGGTGAACAGAGAGAGAGAGCCTATGCTCTAGATAGGCTGGGCACACCACTCGTCGAAGTTGCGCTCGCACCTATAGAAGGCGGGAGCCCTGAAGACATTGAGAATGCGGCAAGCTCTCTTGGAAGGCTGATGCGATCCACGGGAAGGATCGCTAGAGGCCTTGGGACTATCAGACAGGATCTCAACATCTCAGTGATGAACGGAAGCGTCATTGAGGTCAAAGGTGTACAGAAACTGGAGCAGATATCAAGAGTCGTAAGGTATGAGGCCTCGAGGCAAAAATTCTTCTTTGATCTTGGAAAGTCCATAGCATCGAAATTCGGCGAACTCTCGATTCGCTCCTTGGACGTTACGGAATCGTTCAAAGAGACTCGCTCCAAAGTCCTGAGCGCTGCTCTAACAGAAAGCAAGCATCCCAGAGTAAATGCAATTGTAGTGCACGGATTTTCAGGTTTCATTGGAAAGGAAAATGAGTTCCATTCTCGACTGGGCAAGGAACTAGGGTCGATTGCTCGCGCGTACGGGATCGGCGGAGTCTTTCATTCTGATGAACTTCCAAACTACGGCATTACTTCAGAAGAAGTTGAATTGGTGAGAAAGAATGCTGGAATGGAGGATTCTGACGCATTTGTCCTAATCGGGGGAGAATCATCCAGAGTCGTAAGGACAACCGATGCACTGATCGACCGGCTGAGATACGTTCCGAAAGGTGTTCCAGCAGAGACAAGAGCATCGACCGAGGACGGGGAGACGATGTTCTTGAGGCCTAGGCCCGGCGCAGCCCGCATGTACCCAGAGACTGACATACCCCTAATCCAGGTTGAAAAGTCGCATCTTCAGAAGCTCAAAGCAGAGATTCCAGAGCCTTGGGAGAAATCTGTGGGGAAATTCTCCGAGAAGTATGGCCTCCCAAAACAGCTTGCAGAGCCTCTACTTGACTCGGATAGGAAGAATGTATTCATCGATGTTGTTTCATCGACGAAACTTGGCTCAAGATATGTCGCATCCGTGCTCATAGATACACTCCAATCCCTCTCAAGAGAGAGGGTTGAAATCGATTCGATAAGCGACGCCACCTTGAAGACCTTGTTTGTTTCATTGGATTCAGGCAAGTTTGCAAAGGAAGCCATGCCACAGCTGATCAGGTTGCTCGCGGAGAATCCTTCAATCTCGGTGGACCAGGCACTATCAAAGGCAGGGCTCGGTTCGATGTTAAGATATGATCTCGAGAAAATCGTAGTAGACACAATCCTGCAAAACGAATCAATCATCAAACAGAGGGGGCAAGCCGCCCAGAGTGCGATAATGGGAATGGTCATGCAGGTTGTCAGGGGAAAAGCAGACGGCAAGCTCGTGAGCGATTTGGTAAAGGAAAGGCTGGCAGAGTTTCTCAAGAGGATAAGCAATTAATCAAAGCGGAAAAGGAGGTTATTGGGAATGCAAATGTCGAGCGAGGAACAATCATTGTCTCAGAAGACCGGGGCCGAGCTAAGAGTTGAAGTCAGCTACGGCGACTTGAAAACCGTGTTCTCCGGAGACGTAGAGAGTGTTCTTCACTCGATCGATGTTTTCATTGCGAAGGAACTACCCGCGTTCAATATAGCAAAGAAACTCTCGTTGAGCTACGGTGCAAGGGAAGTTGCTGAAAAGTTTCAAGACTATGTTTGCATTACTCCTGAGGGGCCTCGACTCTGGCCGCAGGAAAAGAAATTAAGCGACAAGGAGGTTGTTGCACTGCAGCTTGCGGCTCAGATAATTGCACATGACGCGGGAAAGGTTTCCTCTTCTTCCATGCCACTAAGCAAGCTCCAAGAAACGACCAATTTGATTCCCAAAACACTCAGTTCCCGACTGAGCGAACTCTCGAAATCAGGGTTTGTTTCAAGAGAGCCAAGCGAGGAAGGGCCTTTGTTCAAACTAACAACTCAGGGGGTCTCTTGGCTCTCTGACGCTCTAGCGAAAAAGTCAAACTAGGAGCTATCTTTGTCGTCAGCAGGCCTCTCCTCCAGGGCGCCTGGCGGGACAATTGAGGAGAAAGCTCGACCGGGGGGGCGCTTTTGAATATACAGATAGTTGCGCATGTTGCCATCTCTAGTGAGCATGCCTTCCATTACGAGTTCTTTCAAAGCATGTGAGACAGCTGTTCTGTCATAATGGTAGCCGCGTCTCGAAATTTCTCCATCCACCTCAGAAAGAGCGCGCCCCTGCTCAAACCAGGAATCCTCCCAGAGTTCGACGATCAGACCCTTGCATGTCTTGTTTCCTGCCTTGCTAGTCCTACCAAGCTCGCTTTCGCTAGGGATACCCGTTGGTGTTACTTCCAGCGATGAGAGTACGCTTTCAATGGCCGGTTTCAGCTCCGATTCGGAGCAGGTGATCTCAACCTCCCAGCCAGCTTTGCGCAGCTTCACCGTTATTTTCTTGGAATCTCCTTCTTGCATGTGAATTCAATTGCGCAAGTGTATAGTGCGCATGTTGCACAACACTTAAAACAAGCCACCCTACACTGGTATTGCACATGATGAGCAATCAATTAAGCATTATCCCAGGGAGAGCAATTTCCAAGAATGCATATGATCTCTCTGAGATTAACTTCCTTCATTCGAGTCTCGATAAGCTCTCTGGAAAGAGAGTCATCTTCAGGAGTGATTTCTCAAAGGAGTCAATCCAGCTTCAATCATTCGATTCCAAGCTATCAGCAAATGCTCCGGAAATCCGAGAGTTTTCATCGAGTCCAAGCGAGAGAATCATAGCTGGGATTGATTCCTCATGCGTGCTTGTAGGCGAGACTGAAGATGGGTCGATATATGCAGGTCGAGTAGCTACAGTATTCGGTTCGAAGAATGGAATCTTGACATTTTGCCGACAGGGCCCTATGATCTTCTACCTAAATCGTGAGTCGCTCTTGGAAGCAGGAGCCCTTCCAAAAGATAAAGTGAATGCCATTGTTTCCGATGTGTCTCTTGCGGAGCGCTTTATCAGAATCTACTTGGAGCGAACCGCTCAGCTTAACGCCGCAAGATCCGTCTCTGATGCGATAGTAGTTGTCGATGGTGCGCTTCAGAGATCTTCGTTCGAATTAAGGCAGTTCTCCATGCATGAGTTGCAGATGTCCTGCGCAGAAGGGTCTAATCAGCTAATCGGGTTTTCAAAGGGCTCTAGCATAAAGGACGTTTCAAATGCTGCAAGCGCCCTTGGGGCTCTAAGCAAGGGCTCGGTTTACGTGGACATTACTGAAGCAGTTAGAGCATTTTCCCATCGCGTTGGTGGCAACAAGGTGGTGGCAGCAAAGTTTTCGGCTACCGCCCAAGTTTTCAGAGTGGATTTTTCATCACATAATGCTGAGGACGAATCGCAGATCCTCGCGGATTTGAAGTACAACGATGTTCGGTTCAGAGGCTATCCTGAGACTCTCAGGCTAGCACATCATATGTCAGTATTCGATTCATCTACAATCTCATCAGTCCGGGGTTATCTCTCAAAACGCTACGGTCTCGTTCAAGTGCCTTCAGATGACTTGCGCGCTACAGTTCTCGGGAAACTTGTCTAGACATCACCTGGTGAGAGCAATGAAACTTCTGGAGAAGGAAGGCGACGTTCTATCCGTCGTCACGATGGCTGGTGAGTCTGTGTACCAAGGGGATTATCTCGAAGTGGTTGATGATTCGAAGTCAGGATCTGTTGTGGTGCAAGTCTACGACGAGTCGTACATTCCGAGCCAGTCCATGACGGAGGACATCATCCGAGAACAGATTATTGAGGCGAGTGCAAACGGCGTGGAGCTTGACCCTTTAGAGATAGTGAGCGTCTCGCAGATGATAAAGGACATGCGACTTCTGAAATGCAAGATCAGGGGCAGCATTCAAAACGGACTACTCATGCCCAATGTCTCTTGGCTCCCTTCGAGGTCAAAATCCAAGATAAGAAAAATCTCGCAGTCAAGACTACTTGCACTCTGCGGTCAGACAGGAAGTGCGAAAATCCAGATTGGAACCACTAACGATGGTGAGCTGTTTACAATTCTCGGTGAATCGATTGACGGGAATCTTTCTATCATCACCGGCAAAAAGGAATCTGGCAAGTCGCATCTCTCAAAGATACTCGTGAGTTCTCTCGTGGCAAATGGGGCAGTAGTCATCGTGTTTGACCTCAACGACGAATACGAAGGCCTTGCTTATTCAAGAGACGGATCCAGAAACGAATTCTCCGAAAGGATAATCACACTAGAACCTGGGCGGACGCTCAAGTTCTCTCTTGATTATCTTGGAGAATTCAGTCTGATCTCTCTCATGCAGCATGTGCTCGACGCTCCTGGGGCCTCACTTCGCGAATTCATCCGGATAATCAATTCACTCCAAGCTTCAGCCAAGCTCACGCTTGAATCACTTGGCGATTCGATCCAGAGCTGGAGGTGCAACGAGCTTGTCAAAGACGCGCTCTATGCAAGGTATCAGACAATGAAGGGCGCGGGGATATTTGCAAACGATGACAAAGGAGTGCGAATAGATTACTTTGTAAGATCTTTGCTCCATTCTGGGGGAGCTATGGTTGTCTCACTCAAGCGCGCATCGTCCCTAACAAAAAGGATGGTCGTCGAAATAATACTCAGCAAGCTTGTTCAACTCTTGGAGCGCGAGGCGATACCTCCGATTTTTCTTTTCGCGGAAGAAGCTCACTTGTACCTGAGGGAAACCTACTGGGACGACATTGTAACGAGGATGCGCCATTTTGGGATCTTTACCACGCTTATCACAAACCAGCCAGATGCAATAAAGGAAGGGATTTACAGGCAAGCGGACAATATCTTCCTTTTCAATTTCACAAACGAATCTGATCTTGAAATGATCGCAAAGGCATCCACTGCAGATTCCGAGACGATAAAATCAATAGTCAGGACACTTCCCAGAAAGCAATGTCTGATCCTTGGCAAAGTGGTGTCTGATCTACCTATGCTAGTGAAAGTGGGAGAGGCAAAATTCCTTACTCTTGGTCAAACAAAGCGCTTTTTTTCTCAATCGACAAATGAGTGGAGAAGTTCAAGGGGTCCGCTGGCAGTGCCAGTTTCGTATCCTGGGAATCCATCTAAGAAGGCCTGACATCTCTTTAAGCCTCTTATTGCTCGAAATACTAGCTGAGTGAGACATGAGATTCGGACTAAAAACAGGTCAAGGTGGATACGCTTACAATGAACTTTCGAAAGTCTGGTCAAAGGCCGAAGAGCTCGGATTTGACTCTGCGTGGCTCTATGATCATTTCATAGCTCTTGGCAACCCCAGCAATCCTTGTCTTGAAGCCTATGCTACACTGGGAGCTCTAGCTAGGGACACTAAACGTATTCGGTTGGGAGTGATGGCGACCTGCGTGGGCTACAGAAATCCTGCATTTTTGGCAAAAGCTGCATCCAGTATTGATGTCATCTCAAACGGACGTCTGATCATGGGCCTAGGAGCAGGTTGGTACGAAGAAGAGTACAATTCGTACGGGTACGAATATCTTCCTAACACGGAGAGAGTCAGCCAACTTAGAGAGACCATCAAAATTCTACATGCGATGTGGAAGGATCAGAATCCTTCATATGATGGAAAATACTTTTCCATAAAGAATGCCACGAATCTGCCCAAG
Source organism: bacterium (assembly GCA_027310845.1). GTDB lineage: Archaea > Thermoproteota > Nitrososphaeria > Nitrososphaerales > CADDZS01 > JASHOD01. The sequence continues at coordinate 13,752 of DAIDAB010000016.1, forward strand.
CCAATACAAGAGAATCTTCCAATTTGGGTTGGAATCTCAAAGGGTACAAGAATGCTTCCTAGTGTTGCAGTAAAGGAGGCTGATGGATTCAATACAATGGCTGAACTTGCTTTGTGCAAACAAATCATTGAGCGCGCCGAGAGTGTCAGAAAGGAATTAGGGCGTGATAGAAGTAAGGTCAACTACTCACTACAGGCTTATCTCTTGACAGGCAGCGAGTCGCAGATCAGGCAGCTCACGGAGGATGGGGCAAAGAAGACAGGAACCACTCCCGAAGAATACGCAAATAGACTCAAGGGACGAGGTTGCATCATGGGTTCGCCTGAAGAGTGTGTTGAAATCCTGAGAGACTACGCGAATGAAGGCATAGACTATGTTCTCACAATAGTGGTAGGCGACAAGCTTCTGTGGCCACTTGAAGTTGTCAGAGATAAGATAATCTCTGCTCTGTAATGTCTTTTGGATTCCGCAAATCGATGCCGCTCTAAATATTGCTGAAAGAAAGAAAAATCATCCATTACAATTTCATCTGCCCTCACAAATTGTTGAGGGGACTTCGCCAGATCAGGGGCTGAAATCCAACCAAGAACAAATGGGTTGATCTACCAAAAGCTCAGTCACGACGAGCGGGGCAAATGAAGAAAACATCGTTTGAGCAAACAGAACCCAAGCAAGGGTTGTGTTCGGTCTTACGGTTTTTCTGCCGATTGTTCGGCTGGCGGTGATGATTCTGTTCTCATGGGGAATCCAAAATGACAGACCGTGAATTTGGGTTTCTTATGATTGGAACAGTTCTGGGGTTTCTGTTCCTCATACTTTTGGAAATTCTTTTACCAATAGGATAAAGTGGCAAAGATGGTTCTTCGGTACGCTCAAGAAACGCAAAAGACAGCTTTTCCTAGCTGTCAAGATCGGCCTACTGCTTACTGCGGTGTACTTTCTCTATTCAAGCTTTACAGAATTACAAGCTATAAACAACTACGGACAAGTCGGAATACCACACATAACGTACTATGTCCAAGCCCCGCCTTCTTGTCAATCAGGAATCATAATAAACTCAGTATGCTTTTCCAATTTCGAACAAGATTCGGTTCTAGCGTCAGTCTTCACGGTAGCGGTTTTATTCGTAGATGTATTCGAGTATTATTTCGAAGAGAAGTAATAGCTTCTCTCACGGCTAGAACGGCCTCGCTTAAATTAAACAACTTGGGAGCTTTTGTTAATGAACGAGAAAGAGCAAATTCTAAAACGATCGAAAAGATGGCTCTGGAGACGCTTTCGCAAGTTTCGGAGTTTTTTCAATCGTGGATGGGGTTACGCCATTGCTCGAGGTCTCACGACACTCATTTACGGATTGATTGGTGCTGTAGCTTTAGTTGTCGTAATAATCATCTTGGCTGAAACTGGTGTCAATATTACATTGGATTGGAATACCATCATATCTATATTTGTGGCTGACGTTCCAGTAGGTTTAGCGCTGTATGCTCTTTTGGAGCGTAGGGAATCAAATCTAAGAAAAATTCTAAATGCTTCCGAAATTGTGAGCCTGCCTAAAGATTTCAGTCATTTAATCGCAATCTATTTTGACGATTTTGAAGACGCAGAGTATCCCGACAAAAATTACTATATCGTGAATACAAAGAGCAAGAGAGCTTACTATGTGAGCGATGAAATGTACACCTTGATTGAGGAAAGAATTGTAAGGCAATCTAAGCAATTTTCCAGTCTTGAAGCCTTGAGAAGATATTTTGATGCTCAAGGAATAAAACAAGAACCAAATTACCCACAAGGCGATGATCTTTTTAGAGACAGTCCGTTAGGAGATTAGGGCTTTGACAAATACTCGCTCAAGATTACCCTTATCGTTTCAGGGATTGAATCCAGTAGTCTCTTCTTTCGCTCGGTTTCGAGCTTCTTTTCCATTTCCTCAGTCATGGCAACATTATACCGCTTCATCATGGAAGATACTAAGCAAGTCTCGGTATTTATGTAAATCCTTATTGATGTATATGCACACATATCGAGTAAAGGTTAATATAAGTGTGCATACACATCTATTGCTAGCGATATGTGTATGGCTAGCGAACAGAAACAAGGTGATGAGCGCATGACTAGAGGCTTACTGCTCTTCCGAAAGAAAGGCAAGAGCATAACCGAGAATCCTGATGGTTCTTGGACTGTTCCTAGCCAATTCAATATCGAGATCACCTATGAAGTTCGCTTGCTTGGAGAGAAGTATGTTTGCACTTGTCCAGATTTTGAGAATAGAGAGATTGAGTTTTGCAAGCATGTTCACGCGGTCAAGTTTCTGATCGCGTCTCAAGTCTATTTCGAAGAAAAGCAAAAGCCAAAAGTGTTTAGCGAAGATTCAATTCAATGCGCAAAGTGTGGTTCTATCCGCGTGGTGAAATACGGATTTGATTCTGGCAAGCAAGTTTTCAAGTGCAAAGACTGTTTGAGGAAATTCGTACCGAGCCTGATTCCGAGATCTAAATTCACACCTGAAGTGGTCTCTCTAACTTTAGACCTATATTTCTCTGGCACGTCTCTCCGAAAGATAGCTCGAATCGTCTCAGATCATACAGAACAGCACTTGGGAGCCACAACGGTTTATGATTGGATTCAGAGATTCGTTCCAAAGATTTCTGACTATGTCAATAGTTTAGCTCCGAGCCTTTCAGACACTTGGCACGCAGATGAGATATTCCTCAAGATGAAAGATGGAATCACTTACAGAGGGAATACCAAGATGGCTTTCCTTTGGAATGTGATGGATAGAAAAACAAGATTTCTTCTAGCCTCAAAGTTATCGAGATTCAGAGACAAAGAGGGAGCTGTTCAAGTATTCCAAGAGGCAATTAAGAACGCTCACAACGAGACACCTGATAAGATATTCACTGATTCTCTCAATGCCTATGAAACGCCGATCTTCGATATGCTTCCACAGACCTATCATATCGCAAGAGCTGGCGTGAAAAAACCACACGCGAACAATAACCGCGTTGAAAGATTAAACGGAACAGTAAGGGAAAGAGTCAAAGTTCAAAGAGGATGGAAATCTAGGGAATCGCAAATAGCCGAAGGCCAGAGAATCCATTACAATTTCGTAAAGCCTCATTCAGCTCTTGAAGGACAAACACCTGCGCAAAGAGCTGGGATTCCAATTCAGAATAATTGGAATGAACTGCTCAGACTAGCACTTAACACCCGAAGTGAAACACCTATTGAAAACACCCAATAGAGAAACAGAACCCAAGCAAGGATTCTGTTGAATCTTCGGGTGATTTCTTAGGGTGTTGATTTTCGGGTGATGCCTCACTCTTCATTTCCTCAATCTATGTAGTCGTTGTGTAGTAGTAGTGTGCCAAGTCTCAAAATATGCTTGCCAAACTGGATTATCAAAGATCATTTTTTCGGTTGCATTTTGTGGCAAAGTTAACTTCACGAGCAGATATAGGAATCTCATAGAACGCGATACATTAACACATGGCTTCAGCCAATTTGATATTCTTTCTATCTCTATTGAAGGCTCATGATTGGGTGTATCAGCTGTTCTTGTGGCTACATCTTTGGTAAATTCTGGCGCATCATTTGGAATATTGAATCTGTATCCATTTATGAAGAAAAAGAACGAGCCAGTCATCAAAGCAGTTCTCTTGTTTCCATCCGTAAAAGGATGAAAATTGATGTATGCATACATGAGTGCGCCCGCTTTTGTTAGAAGGCTAGGAAATGGGATAAAATTGTAAACGTCTGTCTTCACCCATTCTATACAGCCCTCTACCATGCCTTTTGACATCCAACCCTGATCTCCCCGTTCTTTTATCAAAAGGTCGTGGAAATCTTGAACGAATTTTCGGGTAGGATAAAGGACTATTTGGCCAGAAGACTTTGCCATTCAGATTACATTTTCGACAGTCGTTCAAATACTTCTTTGTTTTGGCTTAGGACTGCTTTAGCAAACTGCTCTGGCGCAAGACCCTTTTGTGTGGCTTGCTTCTTGCCAAAGATCACAGCCAGCACAGCCACCGCTATTCCAATTACTACGCCCACGCTATCAAACATGTCCATATTCACCACTTGCGACGCTGATAATTAGCTCGTTGTAGCTAATTATATACATTATGTGTAAATTGTCTCATACAGAAAATAGGACGGCTCGTTCGTGGCCAGAATATATATTCAAGCTACTTTTTGAGCATAGCGGATTCCAGTAGTCCTCTCCACTTGTTTTCAATCGGAATCCCAGCTCTCTGAGCTGGCGTCATGCGTTCTAATGCCATGTGTGGCTTTACGAAATTATAGTGGATTCTCTGCCCTTCCGCAATAGGTGTCTCTAAACTCTTCCATCCTCTTTGGACTTTGACTCTCTCACGCACAGTACCGTTTAGTCTTTCAATTCTGTTATTTGTGGCGGCAGGTTTCTTGATTCCAGCTTTTGCGATATGATAGGCTTGAGGCAATAAGTCAAAGATAGGCGTATTGTATGATCTCAAGGAATCAGTCAATACTCTCTCAGGTGTTGAGCCATGAGCGTTCTTAATTGCTTCTTTGAAAGCTTGCGTTGCTCCTTGTTCATCTCTGTATTTTGAGAGCTTAGAAGCTAGAAGGAATCTCGTCTTTCTATCCATCACGTTCCAGAGGAAAGATGTCTTGTCATACTCTCTTTTTCCTATCTTGAATTTGATTCCATTTTTCATTTTGACATAAACCTCGTCTGCATGCCAAGTATCCGAAAGTTGAGGACTGAGCGAATTTACATACTCTGATATCTGAGGAATGTATCTTGCAATCCAAGTGTAAATCGTGGAATAGTGAATGTCTAGGTTATAGTGATCTGAAACTGTGCGGGTTATCTTTCTCAAGGACATTCCCGAAAAGTAAAGATCAAGCGTGAGAGAAACTAGCTCAGGTGAATAGTGAACCTTCTTTAGAACTGAAAGCTCTCTGAATTTTCTTCCACAGTCCTTACACTTGAAAACTTGCTTGTTGTCTGCATGGCCGAATTTCACTATTCGGATTGAACCGCACTTGTCGCATTGAATTGAATCTTCAGCAAAGACCTTTGGCTTTGGAGCTTGCTTAATTTCGACTTGTGAAGCAATCCAGAACTTTACAGCGTGGATATGCTTGCATGCCTCAATCTTTCTGACTTCACGGTATTTGAAATCAAGGCAATTACAGAGATACTTTCCTTCAATCAGTCTAACAAGGTAAGCGATCTCTTCCACCGTCTGAGAGGGAACGCTGAATGTTCCGTCAGCATTCTCAGAGATAACCTTCTTTTCGGCTATGTCCATTCCTCTCATCATTCGGCTATCCGAATTGTTTTCTCTTGGTATCATTGTGGAATACCATTAGTGGTATAATGGTAGCCTTATTTAGGAATTGCACAAACCTTTTAAATGGTAATTACCATTATACCATTGATGTT
>DAIDAB010000170.1 GCA_027310845.1 bacterium
CTGTTCTCCCGCGTAATAGTTTCCAATTGCAAGCTGTTCAAGATCAGAAGAAGAATGGTTTGAAGCTCCGAGCATTGCAATGCGGTTAGTCATTCCTGTTCCGTTGCTCAATTTTAGAGCTGAGCTGTTAACAATCGCTTCCGGAAGATAGTCAGACGTACTCAACCCGTTATGCTCCAAAAATGACAGAGCTTGGCTTGCATCTACTGTGTCATTGGTCAGCTCTGCCATTGTAAGGATCTTTCCTGCGTTGTCGGTCCAGAAGTTTTGGTTGTCGATGTCGCTTGCATTAAGCTCGTCGCGGTATCCCCATCCAGGGACCCAGTGGGATGAGAGAAGATTGCTGGACGATGAGCTCGAATAGGACACCTGAGTGCCAAATGAGAGAGCAGCCTGAAAGGCAATTAGCAAAATGACAGGGATTGCAACAAACTTTGTTGCATTCTGTTTCTTTGTCTCAGCACTCATGGCTGAATACATGTTTTAGTACTCCTGGGCGCGCTGCAAGCTTATACTGTCCGACTCGATTCGCGATCGATATACGTTTAATCAGGTCACAATTAAGGGAGAAATAAAAAGGGGCCGCCGGTGGGCAATAAAGTTATGCGTTGTAAGCCCTACCTTATCATTAGAGCGGTGCGCTCGCCGAGCATCCAACTTTAAGTGTGGTGCGGTGACATTGTGAAGGAATAGCTCACAAGTTCACGCTCGTTGTATCGAACTAATTTGCTCTCGCTTGAGCCAACGAAACACGCGTATTTCAATAATGTGAGGCCGCAATTTTTTCAACAAAACAAGAGAGCCGCTCCATCCATAAAATGGAGAGGCCTTTCCCTCCTAGTTTCACCGGGTAAATCTATTCCTCACTTTCGCATATTCCTCGACTATTTCGATACGTCGCTTGAGATCTCCATTGTTCTTCTCAAGGTCTTCCTTCACTTTTTCGATGATTCTGTTCCTCTCTTCCCTGTCCAGTCCGTGATAGTCAATGATCCTGCTCCGGTCAAGACCCAAGTAATGAATCCTTGTAGGAAACGGATGCCTAGATCGTAGTTGTCTATGATTGAGTCTTTTACACAGACTGGACACTTTGCGTATTCCGAGACGTGGAGACTGTCATTCCTTCTTGTTTCGTACATCTCTTTCTTGTAGATGACATTTTGATCATCGTGACGCATTAGAATTGGTGAAATATCCTCTTTCCACCTCTCGATGATCTCATGATGAAATATGACAAAGGATCCTAAAACACTCTCAGAATTGAGGCAAGAAATCGATTCTTCATTAAAACTTCTAGAACATAGAACATACAGAAAAGAAGGCCAGCGGGGAGATATCGCTTATTCAAGATGTCAGAAAACTGAAATCAGCTGTCATATCTATCAATAGATTCTTACTTGCAACCTCGATAGAGGGCTATCAGAGATTCTCTGAGAAATCAGGAACATGTCCGCTGCATGGGAGATTAGGGCTTGTCATTTGGGAACGGGGTGACGTACCATGCCCATTCTGCGAACGCAACAAATTCATCGAATCCCAGGCAGAAAAAGTTGGGATCAAGCAATTTCCAGTTTGGGACGCATATTTCTGTTTGTGGGATCTTCCCCCGCTGGAAAGGAAGAAACGTGTCGAAGAGTTTGGAGAAAGGATCAGAGAGATAAAACCAAGGAGAGAAGAAGAGTCAAAACGAAGTGAAATGATTAGGGAATTAGAGATCTACGTCTTAGCAGAAGTGAGCGGGCCGGCTGGGTTTCATACGCTACACTTGGGCAAAACGAGGTCAACTTCTAGTACACTTGAGCACGCTGTACTGGGTTTGATCCGGTCTAGATTCATTGACAGGACACCATCTAAGATTCACAACATTCGGGGAAATGCAGGGCCGCTGGTGGGGCAATAAAGATGTGCGGTTTAGGTTCTGGGAAGTCTGCGGGGGGATGAGGCATCCAGTCAGTAGTAATTCCTGACTGTTACCGACGGGAGATGCGAGCGTTCCTCTCTTTATTCTCTCAACTTCGAGACTAACCGTCCAAGATAATCCCAAATTTGTCCAAAGCGATCTTTCAAAGCGAATCCAAGGCTCTTAGCATAAGGATAAACAAAGTGCAAGAAATTCCCAAACGCTACAAAGGATGCAATAACGTATGGCCAAACCACATATTCGTGACCAACTCTTAGGATTGTAACTCCGCATACGTATGCACAAACGAGTATCGTGATAGGATCTTCGATGACCAACGCGACCAAGAAAACGCCTGATGTGAAAGGCAAACCAGATCGTTTCATTCTTTTGCTGTCAGATTTCAGACTGAATGCTGTATAGAGTAGTGCTAACAACGAACCAAGTGCTACATCGTAAATTAGTCCAGATGCTTGAATTTCGTATGAAGTGGCAAGACCGAAAAGTGCGTATGTTATTCCATTGTCAAATTTCTTGATCGTTCCATTTGGCATGAGTAATGTTTAGACGAAATCTAGGAGTGGAACAGCTTGCTTGAGATTAGAAATGGAGGAATTGGCAAGTAGTTTCTTGCAGTTTTCTACTCTTAAGGAATCTATCATGTCCCAAATCTCTGCAAATAGCTCATTCATGCACTTGATGTAATGTTCTCTCCTAATCGAAAACCAATCTCTGTGGGCGACTTCGTAATCAGTAACCATATCGCAGATGCAATCACGATGCCTGAAACCGCCATTTGCAAGAACTTCTAGGATATGCTTTTCGTTCCGAAATGTCAAGTCTTTCTTGTCAAAGTATCCGTTGATCGCGTTCTTCTTGCCTCTCTTGAAAGGTCTATCTCCATCAAGCCCCGTCATGCTGGTTGAGACAATGTCGAAGCCAGCTAGACCAGCCAAGTACGCTTGCACATTTGCCTCAAGTAAGACAAACACTCTATCATCCTTGTACTTGTGTTTGATCTTGATTATTTCCTCAAGCAAATGTTTCAGATTGGTTCTTTCGTCTTTCTTATTTCTTCCATCAAGCTCTAGGTTCTTGAACTTGCAAACAATGAATTTAGTTTGTACTCTTTGAATATAGTCAATAACTTTATCCAGAAGATTGAGATCAGAAAATACTTCTGGAGAAAGAATTATGTATGTCGCAACGTTATCCTTCGGTTCATTTTTCGGCCAGACGTAAAGCGCGTAGTTGTTGATCTTTTCCGTATATTCGAGCATTCGCTCTGAGTCAATGACTGGGACAGGAGCTAGAGCAAAGTCTGAATTGTTGTCAGATTCAGCCTTGATAGTTTCTCTCACCAAAGAAAGTATGCGAGAGCTGTTAGCTTCTTGCATAAGCAAGTCCCAATACTCTCTGTACGCGTTTTTGATCTGTGTTTCATAAGGTTCTCCATTTGGATCATGGATGTTTTTCTGCTTTTTCAGATAGATTGCGTACATTCTGTTTGCAAATGCTCTAAGCTCTGAGGGTACTGCTCTGCTTGTCGCAAGGTCGTGCATATGAGCTTCGTATTTCAGAGAATCTGGAGCTGGGTCAATGACCATGGTAACAACATCAAGAAAAGTACTCAGGTAACTGTTCTTCAGAGTAAAGGTAGCATTGTTATCCTCGAAAGATGCGTTATTTGATTCATCAACGACTTTCTTCAAAGTACTACTTACGTTGAATAGTTTGATAACGCAAGCTCTAACATGATCTAAGAATTGAATGCCACTCATACGAACAAAGAGCTTCATTTCATTTTCCGATTCAATGGCTGGAGCAAAAGTAATACCTAGTACTTCCTTTTTCTTGCCAATTTTGATGACGCTTTTTCTAGCGCATCTGTCCCACTTCGAGTTTAGTACTTGAATTGTTTGACCTTTCATTTTCCATAACCTCTATTTCTGAATCACTTTTGCCCCAAATGAATGCAATTCTTTTAGAAACTGCTCGAAGTCATCGAAATCAACTGTAATCGCGCCCTTAACCTTTTCGATGTCGAGGTCATCTTTCTGTCTTTGCTGAATGCAAACTGAATGGTCATCATCGGAGTCTAGCGTGAAGAAAACATAGTCATTATCTCCGCCAAATTTCTTGCGAATCTCCGTCTTATTCTGAAGATTTCCAGCTTTTCTGTAAAGCACAATGCGTAATGCGCCTAGACTCTTTTCCTCAGAAATTATGGCTTGTTCCTTTCGCATATCTTGAAGATGCTTTGTTATCGTATTTCGGGAGAGATCAGTTTTTTTCGCGATTTCTCTGACAGTCCACTCTTTGCCATCGCTTAGAACATAATTAATCAAGTCGCGAACGTACCTATCGCGTTCGGTAGGATAGAGTTTCATCATCTCCGCTTTGCTGAGATTGAGTTTTCCAATACTCCCTTGTAATGACATATTGAATAGGTATGTTGACAACCCATATTAATATACCTTGTCAATAGGTGTATTGAATAGGTATGTTGAATCCCCTAGTCAATAGGCTCTTTTTCCAGTTCCACGGTATCTTGTACGTATAGCTGCCTCTGAGACCAAATATAGGGCGCCGTAAGGCGCTGTTGACCATCAAGGATCGCAGTAATGCTAGATTCTCCCGTCACGTTGGCTCAGGAGTTGTACCCTCCTTCCTTTCATCATAATCAGTTATAA
>DAIDAB010000171.1 GCA_027310845.1 bacterium
GAATTGAGAGCGAAGTAAGATTTGTATTCACATTGCCAGTATTCGTTACTTTTATCTCAAACGAGTTGGACGTGAGAGACGCACTTACTATCGAGACGTTCCCCAGGCTACCTTGATGATCTGTCTCTTTGAGCCAATCACTGGAATTCATGTTCACAACAGTTCCCTCTTGCTCCCACCCCTTCTGCCATATCTGTTGGGATATCGGAAGACACGTTGCGGCAGGTGTTAGAACAAAACCGGTGTGTGTGTCATTCTGGAATACTGTAGGCGAAATATCGACCACAAACCCTGAGCTACCATTTGAAGACACTGAAACGCCACCATTTGATATCTCACAGACCAATTGACTTTGTGGAACTAGCGCACTGTAATTCTGTCCAAAGTAAGTTATCTTTGCACCAATGTTGTCGAATTTCACGAGTGTGAAAACTCCGCTGCTAACAGTGGAGCTCCCAAGCGTCATGCTTACGTTTACGACACTCATCAAGTCAACTGCCCCAGAATTCGCGACAGTGTACCATCCAGAGTTGTCAGGGACTCCGGCGAGATGAACCTGTATGTCAGAGTAGTTCAAGTAGACGTGAGTCACGCCGATTGGAACGTTTGGAGGATCAGTGATCTGGGCTGCCAAAGTCCCGGTCTGCAAAACGGGCTGTGTACTCCCGTTCTTCGTGGATTGTGAGTTGAAAAAATTCTGTTGTGTTAGTGTTACACCTCCGATGATTGCAGCTGCTAGGACAACAGCAATGGCGATTGCCTGGAAAGTCTTTGATTTTGCGCTCATCTTTTCAATCCAAGTGTTTGTTGGTCGATCTCTTCACGAATATCGTCGAAATCTAATGATTCTTACTGTGTCATTTCGATCTCTGGAGCAGAGTATTCAATGCCCCTGGACTCTTCTCTCAGTTCTCTCTCCTGAAGAGGGATAGTTCTCATCGGATTCGAAATTGTGAGGTAGCCCTGCAAGTCTTCGAACAGTTTCGAGAATTGGAATCCTCTTGAGGTCGCGCCATACATTCTTCCTGATCCACCTTCTTCCGGCCTCACTTCGATTAAGCCCTGTTCTATCAAGAATCCCAGGTAGAGTTCTAGCTGCTTGAACGAGAGATTTGACTTGTACATGAGATTCGTCTTCTTCGCCGGGGACTTGGATGCAGATACGATGTCATACAGGATTTCCATACGACTTCTGTTCTTCATGGGCACTTGCTACATCACTTCCACGTAGAAGTGACTCTTTCGACTTTAAGCATGCATTTTTGGACGCTCTGTACAAGTTTTTGTATGCTTGATTCACAGAGCAGAGATCCAGATTCAGAGACTAAGACGAGGGTATCGCGACTCCCGAAGGGTTAAATTCTCTGTTTCAGCGGATGCGGGAGCATCAAGGCCTTCTAATTGACCTCGCCCTCTCCAGATGCAGACTTGAAGGGAAACACGCTTCGCGTGTACACCTACCTCTTCAGAGTTCAGAGATCTGGAATTAGGGAGGCTCAACGCACTCTTGGATTCAAAAGCCCGTCGCTTGCGCAGTACCATCTTGACAAGCTCGTGTCTCTTGGACTTGCGACAAAGGACCCGCAGAGTGGGGATTATCTACTGGCGAAAGAAGTGAAGATTGAGGCCCTTGAGTCATTTTTCAAGGTTGGCTCCTATATTGTTCCCCGATTCATACTGTATTCGGTGATGCTAACGATTCTCTTTGGATATTTTGCTTACATTTCCCGCCTAGTGGTAACAGGTGAGAGCATCTGGACTTTTGTCTTCGCCATAGTTGCCCTTGTGATAACATGGTATGAGACGATCAGAGCCTGGAAAAGAGCTCCCTTGATGGGAAGCTAATTCGATTTCGGCTGCCTGAGAACTCAGCTGGAATGGCTTTACTTATTGAATGTTAGGAATCCACGGTAAACAGTTAAAAAAGCGGTGTAATCAAAGGGTGTACGCGCCCCCCAAGAGATGCCATCACAATGTCCACAGCAGCTGAAAAACGCGAAAAGAGGCGACTTGAAAACGAGGAGAAGGTCTCCAAAGCTTTAGCCACACTACAGCAAGTAGTAGAAAGTAACATCACGCCTAGAAACATTAGGAAAATAGTCAAAGACGCGATCAACACGCTGACCGATACAAAGACCCCTATTGGCATAAGGGCTGCGAATTCGATTTCAATTCTTGAAGAAGTGAGTCAGGATCCTAACATGCCATCTTTCAGCAGGGTAACGATCTGGTCGGCCGTCTCAACACTTGAAAGCGTAAGAGAGTCTTAGCTACCTCCCTATCATGCAGGCACCCGTGGAAATAAATGCGAATCGCCTTAATTCCACGCTTCAATGAAATCACTCGTGAAACATTCGAATCGTCAATGCAATTAGCACTGCGAACAGAAGACCCACGAATACGAAATTGAAAGGATAGCCAAGCGCATTTGGATATTCATACATGAAGATGTATCCCATCAGGACGAAGAGTCCCAAGAGAAAGAGCTTAGGAGAAAGATTCAGCGTCAACCTTTCTAGATTTGAACTTCCGAGGTTATTTGAATTTTAAAAATCACTTGACTGTCATAAGTTGACTATTTGCGGTACATCATGATGGATTCATAACGAGCTGCTTTCTTCTTGCTCACTGGGAAGTATCATGTTCGCAGTAGCATAAGCATTGTCGCCCTAGATGGCACTATATGCTCAGTGAGCAAGGAAACCGAGAAAAAGCAGGATTGAAAGCATCAAGGAAATGTTAAGTATTTTAGCACTGGATAGTTTTCGGAATTTCCATAGATGACCAAACCGCCCTCTGTGAAGCTCGGACTAGTTCAGATGAGCATGTCGAATGATACGGGCAAGAATCTGAAAAAGGCAGAACATATGATAGCCCTTGCGGCAAAGAAGGGGGCGCAAATAATTTGCTTACCAGAGCTCTTCAATTCTCTCTATTTCCCTCAACAAGAGAAATCAAGGCGGGTTGCAGAGATGATTCCTGGTCCTACAACTAGCATCTTGTCAAGCGCAGCCAAAGAAAACAAGGTTGTTCTTGTCGCGGGATCAATCTATGAAACAAAAGGGAGGAAATCGTACAACACCTCCGTAGTGTTTGATGATAATGGAAAGATTCTTGGTAAGTACCGCAAGGTTCATGTCCCGAACGATCCAAGCTTTTATGAACAGAGCTACTTTGCGCCGGGAAAAAAGTACAAAGTGTTTAAGACAAAGTACGGGAATATTGGCGTCCTGATATGCTTTGATCAGTGGTACCCCGAACCTGCAAGAATCTTGAAGTTGATGGGCGCGGACATTATCTTCTATCCGACCGCCATCGGGTGGGTAAATGGGATAGATCCAGTAGAAGGAGATTGGCATGAAGCTTGGGAAGGCGTTCAGAGAGGTCACGCGATCTCAAACAGCATATCTGTCGCCGCTGTGAACAGGGTTGGTACTGAGAAAGGCATGAAATTCTGGGGAGGCTCATTTCTTTGCGACCAGTTTGGAACGATTCTCACGCGTGCAAATGATCTCGAACAGGTGATTGTGACTACGTGCGACTTTTCGCTAGGGGAAAAGATTGAGAAGGGATGGGGCTTCCTTAGGAACAGGAAGCCAGGGACTTATTCTAAACTCTTGAAGTGAGATTTTACGTCCGACACTCCATTTTCTCTAGGATATACGATGCCGGCAGAATGGGAGAAGCATGATGCCACTTGGCTTGTGTGGCCTAAAGACCCTACGACATTTCCGCCTAACATTATTGGAAGTGTTGAAGGCGCGTATGTCAGAATGATACGTGCTCTTGCTAAAGGGGAGAGAGTCTGCGTGCTTGTTGACGACGAAGAAACAGAAGTAAGAGTGTCTTCCATGCTTGGGATTAAGACCAACATCTTCTTTCGAACAATAAAGACCTGTGATGTATGGATCAGAGACTATGGCCCCATATTTGTGAAGAACAGCGATGTAGCCGCTACTAAATGGATTTTTAACGCATGGGGAGAGAAATATGAGGAACTAATGGCTGACAATGAAAGCGGGAAGAGGGTGGCAGAGTCAACTGGCTTTAGAATATTTGAACCTGATATGATTCTTGAGGGTGGGTCGATAGATGTCAACGGATTCGGAACTTGTCTTACTACAAAACAATGCCTGCTCAATAATAACAGAAATCCAAAAATGACTCAGAGCAAAATAGCAGAAAACCTAAAACAGAATCTCGGGATAACCAACCTGATCTGGCTTGAATCAGGAATCGCCGGAGACGACACCGATGGTCACATCGATGATGTTGCGAGATTTGTAAATAAGAACACTATTGTATGCATGATAGAGGAAGATTATGATGACGTCAATTATGGCGCATTGGAGAAAAACCGAGATCTTCTTCTGGAAGCAAGGGATCAAGATGGAATGGAGTTCAATGTTGTTCCTATCAAGATGCCAAAGCGGATAGATGTGGAAGACGGCAGGCTCCCCGCATCTTATGCAAATTTCTATATTGGAAACACGACTATTTTAGTTCCAATATTCAGTGATCCAAATGATGAAAAGGCTCTTGCAGTGCTGCAGGACTTATTCCCAGATCGCGAAGTCATAGGTATTGAT
>DAIDAB010000172.1:0-308 GCA_027310845.1 bacterium
ATACATGGTACTAACGATCCGCGTGTTCCTTTGGGAGAAGCTGAACAGATAGTTGAAACGATGAGAAAGCTCGGGCGGGAAGTACATCTCATGAAATTTGAAGGTGAGGGCCATGGACTGCATAAAATTAAAGATAGAATCGAAGGATACTCCAGCGCAATAGAATTCTTATCGGAACATTTGAAAGTGCAAAATAAGAATTAGCTTTTTGCACAAGATTAGGCTCGCGTGGATGTTGGTGCTTTCTTCTTAGTATGGGCCCAAGCGAAAGACAGGATATCTAGATTGTTAATGACATTTGCCCGCCA
>DAIDAB010000172.1:318-4589 GCA_027310845.1 bacterium
TTGAGCGAAATGAAATGCAATAACTGGATATAAGAGATAAGGATAGAGCTAGCTAGGGAATGCGGAAGCCCTTATCTCTCAACAAATCCAAAACTTATCGAATCTTCATTGTAAGACTCTGCAAAAGGCGCGAGGCTCAGTTCTCTTATAGACGGGGTTTTTTTATACTCAATTATGCGCAGATTCAAGTGGAGCATTACCATCATCCTGATTGCCATCATAATTATTTCCTCTTCGCTCGTTCTGCCAAGACTCCTTAATCCAAAAACAAAATTACAGACGCAATCGATTCCTGGTTGCACTGACCCGAGCAATGAAGTCAGTGGAATAACATGTAGCTGGCTTGCTCAAGAGGCAAGTGCGTGGAAGCCTATAAACGGCAATGTGAGCATTGGTTGGTCAATCCAATTTAACAGTGCAAGCTACGACAACTTGGAGAACACACCTCAAAGCGCCATCCAAGACGACCTGAATATGCTACTCCAAAGCGGAGCGAGCTGCGTGAGAATAGATGTAGGCTACGATGCTTGGCTATTGGGTAATCTGACCGCGCAGAATGAGTTGTCCGGCTTCGTGAACCAAATTCGTTCGGCGGGCAAATGCCTGATCATCGCCGACGCGAGCTCAGAGTACTACAGACAGCATCCTTTGACATGGTCCCAGTATATGCAGGCTTGGCCGGGAAGAGTAGAAACACTTGCCGGAAAGTATCATCCTGATTTCTACATTGTGATCAAGGAGCCAGGGTGGTACGTCCCAATGGTCTCAGATTCCAAGACGAATCCCCAGTTTCAGAACTCGACGGTATGGACCGACCTCGCCCAGACCCTCGCAAACGCAGTCCTTTCAGTCTCTCCCAGCACGAAGGTTGGCATTTCAATAAGTTCAGGGGCGTCTAACCAGCAATTTTACGTGAATTTCCTGAAAGGAGTTTCCGCAGTTTCAAACATAACTTTCATAGGCTATGACATTTATGGATCTAATGATTTTGCAAATACTCTTTACTACATCTCTCAAGTGGGAAGTACAAAACACATCTGGATTGCAGAAGCCTGGAGCACCGACACGCCGTCAATAGTCTTCAGTCAAGACAGAGCATCTCTTGACGCATACTGGATCCAAGTCCTGTACTATTTCGCAATCCACATCGGAGCCACGAACGTCATTCCATTCTATACCGATGCTTTCGCCTCTTATACCCAGCCTGCCAATTATGGTAGCAGAACACAAGTCTTCGCCGAATTTCAACATCTTGCATCCACCTATAATGGAGCGGTTCGGTAGGCCCTGACGATTGAGCATTGGTTATTATCATACAAAAACGCAATGCCTTAGGCTAAGTGAAATGCTGATCAAAGCAGCCTGACCAGAATGAATAAAACTCTTGACGATTCATCCGTTATTACAATGAAACTGACTTTTGGGAGAGAAAACAGTAGCCACCATAGTGATCTGTCGCGGAATGGATGTCTAGAACCGTAAAGTTTGGGAACAATTCTAGGAGTTCTTCCTTATTGAAGTGGTGATGAGGCACACCTTTTTCCTCCCCTTCCGAGGGGATGTGTGTCATTGGTTCCACGAATTTCACTTTTGATTCGCCACCTTTTTCCTCAATGAGTTTCCTTTCCCATTCATCCGATGGGACCTGCAGATACAAATAACCACCTGCTTTCAATATTCTTTTGATTTCAGTTGCGATTTGCCTGACTTGAGCAGTGTAGGCATGCCCTATCACTCGCGTTGAAATTACGGCGTCGAAGAATAGGTCTGGATAGTCAAAACGTGAGGTCATATCATGGACTCGGAGGTCCGCAGTCAGACCTTCCTTTGCGAGTGCTTCCTTTGCAGTATTGATTCCATACGGGGACATGTCGAATCCATAGACTTCGAACTTCTTTCTTCTTGCAAAGTAAAGCACGTGCCTTCCCGTTCCACATCCCAGATCGAGGATGCGAATTGTTCCATCCCTCTTTGCCAAGAGTTGTTCGAGCTTTGGTATTTCGAACTCAATGGTTCCTTCCTTTCGAGGAAACCAGTACTGCCAAAGATCCTTGTTAACCTCAGCGGACATTCAGCTCTCAACTCTATCTTCTTGACGCTTTCATGTTAAATGTTGTATGTTGCAAATTTGAAACTCTGTGCTGAGAACAGTTTCTGTCCTATTTGAACAGTCTAGTAAGAAAAAGAAAGTGGGAATCCTTCCCACATTTCCATTGTATGGCTTTTCAGTACTTGCTTAACTGGCTGTTATTCCCGCTTGAGCAATCCTGTCGTTGCCGAACAGGGTCACGATATAGTTAATTCCCGAAGCGATTGGCTGTGGCGTTTGCAGGATCGAGAGATGCAACAACCCTGTCTGGATCTGACCGGAGTAGTAGAAAGTTACCGATGCTCCCGGAGCTAGAAGATATCCTCCAGCTGCGATCTCTTGGTACGCCTGCGACGCCTGAGCCTTGGTCGAACCGCTCAGGAGGGCGAGACTTGCATTCTGTTCCACTGCATACACAGCAGAAACTGCGAGTGGTGGTGACGATCCCCCTGAGATTGAAGTCCCAGCTGTCACCGCCGCCATTACAAAGTCAATGGAAGAGCTGCCCGTGTTTGTGACGGTTATGTTGAGCGATGTCGGAGCGAGCTGCAACTTAGTGATTGCAAAATGCGAACCTCCCATCATCTGTGTCCACCATGAATTTCCATTGAGACTTTGTCTCCCGCCTATGGTGTGAGATTGAGCAGGGATCGATTGCGAAGGAACCACATATGCTCTTGCTTGTGGAAGGAATGCGAATGTTGGATTCGTGGGGCTTCCAAGAAGCAGAACCTTCGGAGTCATATCAATAAGAACTGCTGATTGAGTTGTTGCCGTGGTGCTGATTCCTCCTAGAATTGGAATGAATAATCTGTTCTGCCCGTAGACCAAGTCTGCAGTATAGTTCACGTTGTTGTATGTGACTGTCGCTAAACTTATGTTAAATCCGATCGCATTGAACGTCCCAGCAGGAACTTTGCCGAATGCGATTGTCTGCGAGACGTTGAGAGTCTGCATTAGATCAATCTGTCCTGTCTCAGTCAGAATGGTCCAGTCTGAGTTGTTGCCTGCATTGCTCACGTGTATTCCGACTTTGTTGTATGTGATATAGACATCAGACACTCCTGAAGGAACTGTGGGTGGATCAGTCATCATCACCGAGAGAGTCCCAGCATTTCCTGTCTTTTGGCCGAGTAGATTCGAGCCTGGTATGAATATGATCGCAGCTATCAGCACGATGGCTACCACTATGGCGGCCACCCCCGCGACTGCGACGTTTCTCGTGGAGCTCATGGGCTGATGTTATGTTACCAATGATACAAAACTAAACGCTTTAGAACAGTAACGGACTCATCGGTATTCTACTGTTCAAACCATAGAACAGACGCCTGTAGAGATAGAATTTTGCTTTTACTTCGAACGCATTTGATTTTCCCCATGATTCGAGATATGATCCTGATTCAGTCTCTGTCGGTGGAGAGCGAAGTGAGCCTTGGAGAATAGATTAGTCAAAGCTGCTAATGCCAAATGCTCAGAACATGCGACGTGTTATGGAGGGGCTAGTTGAGTTCTGTTAATTAATTCCTTTCACGATTGTCAATGCAGCTTTTTGAGGATCGATGCCAGCTAAGCCGTCTCTGCAAATCTGTTTACCGTGTCAGCGACCCATTTCATCCCTTTGACCACGAACTCGAGCCGCTTGTTCTCATTCGGGGCATGGGCATTAGAAAACGCGTGCCCGCCTCCTATCGCAACACAAGGCGCCTTGAAGAGATACATCGGTCCGGTGCCTGCAGATGAAATTTCTACGATTGGAGTAGTCGAATAGACTTGCTGCGCAGCATCCTTGGCCGCGAGGGCTATGGGTTCCCGTGGAGAGGTTCTCTTCGCCCTTTCCCCTTCTGAATACGTGATTTTGACATCTTTGTACCCATGTTTTGCAAGATGTCTCCTCAGCTTCATCACGAGATCATCAGGATCTTGATCCGGCACTAGCCTAAAGTCGATCTTTGCGAATGCTTTACTTGGAAGCACGGTCTTTGAGCCTGCACCGGTATACCCGGAATTGAGGCCACATATTGTGCAAGTTGGCTTGCCCACAAGAGCTTTCTTTGCCTCTTCGATTTTCATATCTTTGATGAAGCTCTTTATCCCAAGGTACTTCTTGATAGATTGAGCATCGTATGGAGCCTTTCTTATCAATTCAAGCTCTTCTCTTGTGAATTTTCTCACGTCATCATAC
>DAIDAB010000173.1 GCA_027310845.1 bacterium
GTGAAAGCGTGGTGTCAATCGGTATGACATTTGTCTGGTTTAGGGTAGCGACATTCTCTAAGGCGATCTGCTCTCCCTTGAGCTTTTTGATCATTTTGTATACTTCATAAAGGACAACAACAGAGGTGACTATCTCCTCCGAGCGAACTACATCGATGACTCTGTTGTACTTCTGTGCCTTGGGACCGTTGGCAAATCCCTCGATCCAACCATAGCTATCGATCGCGATCATTCCCGGTCGTTCTCATCTCTGAGCTCTTCGGTGGTTAACCTTGGGATCGTACCTTTGCTCTCCTTTAGTGATCTCAATGGAATGTAATGCAATATCTTGTGTTTTGAAATTGCGACCATCTTGTCACCGGGCTTGATCCCTGCCTCTCGCCTCAATTTCTCGGGGATTACCACTTGATATTTCTTCGACACTTTCACTGTCTCCATCGTTATGACCGCTGTAATACCAAGCGGTTATCGATATGAGCCTAATGCCTGAATCAGGTGTCTCATTCCCAGATCGGGGTGCATTGGAACAGTTCCCGAGAAGGCATTTGTTCCTGCAATGAAATCAGGTCCAATGAAGAAGCGACTGCCCTCGACTAAGCAACATGTCTTTCGTTATTCCAAAGGGAGAAAGTACAGTCGCGCAGCAATCAGCAAGCAGCTCGACGTACCTACTAGAATCATATTCGACGTTTGCAGCCAATTCCTCGGGACTCGCTCTGTTCACTCCTGCTGTCTTGTACTTCGTGATTACATAGGAAACAGACTGACCTGCTTTCAATTGCAGACCGCGCTCCTCTAGTTTCAAAGCTGCGTTCACCGAAAGCTGCCTTCTGGAGTAATATTCAGAGAGATTCTTCGACAATCTTCTAGTGATGAGGAGCTCAAGTGGCGAAACATCGTGCTGTTCGAGTCTCTTTGCGCATTCATTGAAAATTCCAATTCCTTCGGTCCTGGCGCGCCTTCTCAGCTCTTCTTGATTATCGCACTTGGCTAGTTCTTTCAATATCTGCTCTTGGCATTTTTTGAAGTAAATCGGCGTATCATGTCTTCTGTATTCAATCCCGCGTACCTTGATCTCGTTGTTCTTCTCAAAGCAACCAAAGTATCGTGTGGGCACCTGGTTCTGAGAATCCACCTTTGAAGGCAGGAAGACGATCCACTTGTAGATCCCTTCGATCGCGAGTTTGAATTTGGTCGCATCCTCGATTTCTTTCCGTAATTCCTGATAGTCTTCGAGTTTCGCTCTTTCCTTGCAAACCCAGAGGGAATCTACAATTCCATGGATCGTACGGAATCCTCTGCTCTCCGCGGTGTGCATTGCGTCTATGAGAGTCTCTCTTGCGACACTGCAAACAGCGATGTGCGCATCTATCTTCATGAACTTGGCATGTCTGAAAGATAGATAGCCAAAGCTTGTAACTAATATCCATTTGAGAGCACCAGCTCTTTCGTTGTAAACTTGCTTCAGTCTTGCGTCGCTTGTCTCATCCCGGAGTCTCTTGTATTCGAATCTTTTTGAGAGCGGAAGCTCTAAGCTCTGGGGCACAATTCCAAGCTTCTTTTTGCAGATGTGCGCATCGAGGTCTTGGAGCCTATTATCAGAGTTAGAGCAGCATGAGCAGTTGACTGTCTCGGCGCTGATGTTACGTCCCTTGATTATGCTCGGGTAGAGCGAAGCAAAATCAAACTCGCAGACGCGTTCATGTACTCCGGGCAGAGGAACGAAGACAAGGCCCCCTCTATCTGTAACGAGCAGCTCATCCATGTTCTTGATATCCTCGGAAATGACTGGCTTGTACGGTATGAGTGTGTCCCTGAGATGAGCATAGTAGAACTGGAGGCCGCTCAGTGACTTGCCTATTGATGCTCTTGAAGAAGTGTGAAAGGGCATTCTGGAGATCCTTGCAATCTCGAATAGCCCCTCGAACCTGCACTGGTCGTACACGAAGGTATTCTCTCCGTCGACGTGAATCCTCCCGTAGAAGCGCTGAGTCGTCGGTCTGTACATTATCCTACCATAACTGAAGTACGTCCTCCCGCCCGACTGCGTGGTACGTGCGATTTTCTGAGAATCAGTATCTCTATCTAGGTTGAAAGAAACTAGGTATTTTTGGGCCTTTGAGTAAAGATACGGGAATACGAAAGCATCACCGTTGCCTGTGATGATAAAGTCAGGGTCAAATTTCTGAGCCTCTTTCGCGGTTTCAGAGAGAATTGCTCCTTCGTCATTTCCCTTGATTTCAATCGGTTCCATTCCTGATTCTCCAGCATTGTAAACCGACGGAGTTAGAGTGATAGAATCTAGTTTAGAGTCCATGCGCGGGACTAGATCTCTAAGATTGATGCTCAGTCCCATGACTTTCAATCGCGGAATCTTGTAGTCAGTAGCTTCCACGCTATCCATTACTCGCCATTTCGTGATCTCCTCTCCACTCGTGTGAACACTGAGGTATGCGAGAGGGAACAGGTCCTTCTCGAGAAAATACTGCTGCTCGGGTGCGACGTCCACGTTGTACAGTCTGAATGTCGAAGGGTTTTGGAAGATAGATTCAAGGAGGTCTGCTACTTTCTTTCCCCTGTCAGCTCGACGCAGTTCGATTTCTAGGGCGTTGTTTTTCTTCCAGTTGAATATGCTCGTCCTCTTCTTGACAACTTTGACTGAAGATACAAGCCCTGAATCTTTCAATCTTGAAAATATGAATTCTGGACTATCACAGGCTGATCCGGCGGCGTAGAGTTTTGCACGCCACGTCGTATCCTTGAGCCTGATATTTTCTCCGTTCTCGGTCTTGATCCAAAACGTCATCCCGCCTTCTCCATTGAGTGAGGGATAGCAATCGAGCAGCCAGCCGGTGATCAAGGGTGCTCTGTCTGCTTTTCTTCTCGAATCCGTCTTGCTAGATTGGAAAGCGAGTTGATCATCTTCTGTTGACTGAGAAGGATGCTCATCATCACTGCCTCCGTGTCGTAACCGCGCTCTGCCAACTCAACTGCTTCGCCATAAGCTCTTGCAACATCGTTCATCATCTCTCTGAAAACCTCCCTGTCCTCATTCCTCAGGGCCTCCGCATAGGGCCTCCACGAGTCCACTTCTTGTTTGAGACGTTGACTGACTGCAAGAGGAGATCGTTCTCTTTCTGCGTCTTGATCAAGCGTCATTTCTTGCATCTTGTCTCCTTGCAGCTAGAGCTCGAGCTCAGCTCCGCGCTGCGAATGGTGTCTAATTAGGGCCGCTCTATCCCTTCCATTCCTTTTGTTGTAGTAGATTTCGATTGCAACGTCAGAATAATCAAGAAAATGTGAGCACTGTTGCTCCGAAGACGCCACGACGAACAATACGCCATTGTCTCTGTCCTTTGAAACATCCGCAAGCTTTCGGGCGATCAAATATTGAAGATTCGCAATCTCTCTCTTCGGGCTGTCCTCCTCCGAGAAGACGAAATCAAGCCCGCTGAGGCCCACGAACTTGAACGGGTTCTCACTCTTGGTGTTCTTTAAAAGCAGCGTGGGAAGCTGCTCCGTAACAAAATTCGTGAGCTGGTGGCATGTGAAAACTCTCATCATTTCTATTGACTGCAATAGTTTCCTTGTAGCCGCTGAATCCTTCTTCCTCAGATCTGCTTCTCTGCGTATCAAGTACGGATCTGCAGAGTTGCCTGCGTCGACAAAGAGTGCTCGCCCTCCGAATTGCCTGACCGAATTTAGCGCGAGAATGTTGAGAATCCCTGAGACTCTTTTTCCGTACAAATAGGTGAGTGTGTTTGATTTTAGTCCAGTTCCCAATAGCTCATCAAGCTTGTTATCAAACTTCAAGCCGTACAGTTCAATCGCTTTTTTCAGGCTGCGCTGAAGCAAAGCTTGCTGCTGTAGCGGTCGTGATGTCTTTTTCATCTTGGAAAAACATCTCTCGTTGAGAATTCATTGCCTGCTAGATTTGTGAACTCGTCAATCAGAATCTTTAGCTGTTTTTGCTGCTCTAGCAAAAGCGAGATCAGTATCCCGTGAAAGGGGACGAGCCTCACTGCTTGGCTGCAGGCCTGAGTATGCTTCTTGCATAGCTGCAAGAGATCATAAAGGGCTTCTTTTTCCCGCTTGTCCGAGAGGCCCCTTCCATACGTTTTCAGGACAGCGCCAATCTCTTCCTGGATCAACATGTTGGCTGTGGGGATTGTGCGACCCAAGGCAAGAGTTACAGTAAAATTACAGTAACTTATGCTTTTGGTTTGAATCTTTTGATCAGTTAATTGATCTGTCATGATTGGACGAACAAGTTACCTATTCCTACATACTCATACCCATACCTTGCCATTTGTTCTCTCAGGCAGCATGGGCCTCCATTGATCAGCTGGCCAGTCCTCTGAACTCAATCTGAAATAGTGGTATTCTGAGCATGGAGTACTGTTTCAATTCAACCTATCAAAATTGACTGATTGAATTCACGAGAAACTCAACTTTCGGCAACTAGTCGTAGATTCGCCTAAGTCTGATGTTCGAACACGTGGGGAACTTAACCCCGTCGAGGTCCTGAATCTGAACCGTGCGCAGCAGGAGC
>DAIDAB010000174.1 GCA_027310845.1 bacterium
GAATATAGGTAATCCATTTAGAGGAAAAAGGTGGCAGACTCTAGTCGGCTACGCGTTAGCCGCATTCCTTCTGATTGTGCTTTTGTATGGACTAGTCGGATATGCCACTGGTTCTGTTCCTTACTACGTCGTCTCGGACCGGCCCAGCAGCATGAGTCCCACAATTGACTTCGGAGGACTGGTTGTAACGTACAGAGTGCCCTTTGCCACTCTAAAGCCAGGTGACATTATCGTTTTCCACGACCCCCTCGTCTACCCTGACATAATAGTACACAGAATTGTGGGGACTATTCCAAACTGTCCTAATCTTGGTAGCGAGTGTCTAGTTACAAAAGGAGACAACAATGTGACAAACCCTTCTCCAGATCCATGGAACGTCACGCAACAGTATTACGTTGGAAAAGTGATACTCATTGTTCCCTATCTTGGGTACCTTGTGCCCTCGATTTGGTCTTCTGAAGGTCCTTTGGCATACGCTCCCATTGTTTTCGTAATCATGCTTATCTGGGCAGTGTCCTACATTCATAGTCAACGTGGAAAGCATCTCAAGTCAGAAAGGACCATTGACTCTGATCGAACAGAGGCCTCTGGAAGAAAATCACTTAGCTGAGGAAAACCAGCTGCTTGTCTTTCTGGGGCGAGTCTGCATTGCTTCGTGGAGGGCGTCGAAGAAACAGCGCTCAAACGCAGCGTTTCTCAATTTTTCCCTTTCTACGCTGTCAAGATCCTTCCAGAACTTGAATTCATCCATTGAAAGCTCGAATTCGTAATAACTTCCCTGAAGCTGTGGCGGTTTGTGGCCCTCGCACTCTCTGGGAGGTCCGGATTTTGGCGGAATCAGTATCCTAGGCATCGCGTCTCTTCTAGCCGATCATATATTCTTGCAATGAGTACAAAAACAAAATGGATCCCGGTTTCATTTACAATGATAATTGAAGCCCGAAATTCGCGGGTGCGGACCAATGAATCAAAAATACACTTTCCATGTGAAGAGTCAGAAACTGGAATCCGCTCCGTTTATTATGTGACTCGCTGAATCCAGAGGCCAGTTACGAAGCAGGAATTCAGAATCATTTCGGAGTTGAAAAACTAGATTATGAACAACGCGACTTGCGACAACTCGAGGAACAACAAGCCAAGTGTTGTGAAACGCGCCTGTTTATCCCAGGCAGAGGAATCAAGAACTAGACCTTTTTACTTTGGAAAGATTTATCCACTGTCTACGGGTCGAAATTTCAGATTTGCTTGACCGAGTCTCACGTGTCCAGAGATGATCAGGCAAACCTAAACACCAAGGTTCAGTGGAACAACCTTTCTCTGACGCTGGTTGTCCTTGCCCTCGGGTGGGTAATGATCTTCGCTGACAGACTCAGCATATCTCCACTGATGAATGTCATAAGGAACGAATTTGGGCTGAGCTTGGGAACAACCTCAATTGTGTTCTCGATCTACTTTGCCGCATACATTGGATTCACGATTCCTGCTACGATTGTGGCTTCGAAGTATGGATATAAGAAAGTCATGGTGCTCTTCTTTGTCCTTGCAGCCCTTGCTTTAGCTCTTGCAGGGGTGGCTGGATTCACATTCTCTCTATTGGTACTCTTCATGGGGATCCACGGGGCCGGAGCCGGAGCATTTTATCCTACAGCTTATACAATCTCTACTGACATCGCTCCTAAATCCAAACGAGGCTTTGCACTGGCGGTAATCAATTCAGGAATGGCTTTTGGGACGATTCTCGGCCTAGCAATAGCAGGTCCAGTGCTGTTCCTTTTCTCAAACTGGCAGATAATGCTTCTTCTTCTCGCTGTCCCAACTGTCGCAGTTGCTCTTCTTCTCCAACGCTTTGTACCGAAAATTTCATCCGATCCTGGCGAATTTAGAGCTTCGGCCGTTAAAGGCTTCGAGCCAGTTCAGTACAAGAAGGTTTTGAGAGACAGGAATTTCATCTCAATTGGAGGCGCGATGTTTTGCTCATTGTATGGATACTGGGTTATATTGACATGGGGGCCAACGTTTCTTCAAAACCACCTGAATCTTGGAATCTCATCCAGCGGCGAAGCCACTGCCGTGTTCGCGGCTGTCGCAATTCCATCCTCCATTCTCATTAGCAGGCACTCGGACAGAATCGGAAGGAAGAAGATTGCGCTTGCCATTCTTCCACTCGCAGCCCTCACACTTTTCTTCATGGCTTACAGCTCGAGCCTTTTGGAATTTCTCATAGCCGCAGTTTTTTATGGCGTCATTGGGAAGCTAAGCTTTGACCCGATTGCAATAGCTTGGATACAGGATGTAATGCCGGCGGAGCTTATTGGACCTTCGCTTGCGATGCTGAACGTCGTCGCGATGAGCTCCTCAATCTTCGCGTCTTCCGTTACCGGAATAATTGCGGACTTTACTGGGGAGCTTTCCTCAGGCTTTTTTCTCGGAGCACTCATCGTCTCGCTCGGTGCGGCCTTTGTTGCCTTCGCAAGCAACAGAGCCCGAATCCACACTGCTCAGTGAGTCGAGATTTTTTCCTGGAGTTGGCTACCTGCCAGCAGGAGCAGGAACGGGCTCAAAGGGTCTCATTCTTTTAGGAATAACAGCACTAAGCACTATTGTGAGTAGTAGATTGATGCCAAGTGCTATCACTGCGATGTACAGCCCGCCGAATGGAGTCGTATAGAGTGACGTCTTTAGGAAGCCAAAGGAAACGTTTGCTTCTATTGCCATGTACACTCCCGACAGTATTCCAGCAAGCAGCCCGATGATGAGAGCTTCCTTCTTGAACCAGTCGGTATACAACCCAATGAATACTGATGGGAGAAGCTGCAAGATCAGTACGCCTCCGAGAAGTTGAAGCTGGATTGAGTATGTAGCCTGCGTTGTGAAGACGAAAGCAAGCGCGAGGAACTTGAATCCTGCAGAGGCCCATTTTGCTATTAGTGCCTCTCCATGAGTGGTCGTCTTTGGCCTAAACTCCTTGATGATATTCCTCGTCAGAAGGTTTGCCTGTGCGATTGCCATGATTGCAGCGGGAACGAGTCCGCCGATGAACACTCCGAGAAGGGCTACTCCTTGTAGCAACCCAGGCAGCGTCGCTATGATAAGGGCCGGAACCACGAATATTCCACCTGTGCCACCTTTGAAACCATTTACGAATCCGAGCGCAGAAGGAAATGAGTAAATCAATACTCCGAAGAGGGCAAGGAATGCCAGCCCTATGCCGTAGAGACACAGCATTGACGTGCTTATTCTGAGTTTATGAGCGCTTTCCGCGCTCAGGACACCGTTGATGGCGTGAGGGTACAAGTACAATGCCAATGCGCTTCCAAGGACAAGTGTAGCATACCCTGGTTCACTTGCCACCGCAAGAGATTGATATTTTGCGCCGGCAGCAGCGAAGGCAGCGTTGAAATTCCCACCAAGCGCAGAAAGCGCAGCAGCAATAACCGCCACAACGCTGATCCAAATTAGGACATCCTTGAACACCGCCGTCAGGGTTGCACCTCTCAATCCGCTCGTGAAAGTAAAAGCCGCGAGTATGATGAAAGCAATTATTAGAGCGATATCCTCCGTGCTCAATGATATCCCTCCAACCGACACCGCGGTTGCGACGCCTGATGTTTCAAACATGGTTGCGAGCACGGCCTGCATGCCGACAATCTGCAATGCAATGTATGGAAGCAAGGCAACGATTCCTGTTATGGCGATAAGAATTGCGAGCGCTTTGCTATTGAACTGTTCTTTGACAAAGTCTGAACCCGTGACATAGCCTCTCTCTCTTGATAGCGTCCACAACTTTGGGGCAAATGCTAGTGCCACGCCAAAAGTAATTGCGACGTATGGCACAGCGAAGAAGTAAAGCGGGCCAATGCTGAACATTCCTGAAGGGACAGCGACAAAAGTGTAAGCGGTATAGAGATCTGCTCCGACAAGGAAGAAAGCGAGCCAGACGCCTAATCTCCTACCGGCCAATGCCCAATCCCAGAGCTCATTCAAATTTCCCTTTCGCCATCTCGAACCAAGGAAGCCTAGTGCAACGAAAACGATGAAAAGAACTATGAAGGTATAGTAGGCATCTGCTCCAAGGGTAAGTACCATATTACTTCACCGCCCTGCCTTGAGGAAGCTCAACACGCCTCCTCTTTTCAATGAACGTGAAAGCCAAATATGGAATAGTTGTCAGCGCCAAGAGGAGTATTTGGAACCAGTAGAAGAACGGCATACCATCCAATGCTGGTTTTGAATAGTTGTAGATGGGCGTGTAGAAGTTAATGAACGCCGGAACGATGATTAAAAGTGCCAGTGCTATCGTAGAAGGAGTTATCCTGCTCACGTACAAGTGCCGCTTTGGAACTCGTTCATAAAGCTTGATCCTTTTTTCACGCTTGTTTCATTGTTTCTTCGGGCCAACCCTCCCTCAAGTTTCATCCATTTCTCTAGGCCGAAGTGTCACTGTCTTGAGTTTCCTGACCTGAAATAGCAACGGCAACCCCGTTGAGACAGGAAAAAGTACTATAACCTATGGGA
>DAIDAB010000175.1:0-4223 GCA_027310845.1 bacterium
GACTCCTCCAGGAATTGACACACTCGAAGGAAAAATCCTGTACTCTCTCGGAGACATGCAGGACAAAGGAACTCTTGAAATTGAACAGCAAGTGGAGAAGGAGTTCAAACTGGATCTGGATCCGGATGAAGTCGAAACCACGTGTAAGAAGCTTGTGGAGATGGGTTTTGTAGACGAAATTGCAGACCCTAGTGGAGATAATTTCTACAGGAAACACTCTTCTCTAGGAGAAGAGGACATCTCGAATTAAACTTCAGAACGAATCCTTGTTGAAATCAGGGCAAAATATGCTGTTGTTCACACCTGGGCCTACAGAGGTGCCACAAAAAGTACTTGGGGCAATGTCAGCCCCCATACTGAATCCTGATCTCGACGAGGATTTCTTCGCGCGCTACAACCGGCTCTGCGACAAGATAAAGAAAATTGCTGGCACTCGCAACGACCTTTTGATTATGGCAGGGGAGGGCATGGTGGCACTGGACTCTGCGGTTGCAAACCTAGTTGAGAAAAGTGACAAAGTACTTGCAATAACATCGGGTGTGTTTGGAGACGGTTTTGTTGACTTTATCAAGAGGTATGGGGGAAGGCCGATTGTCGTAAGAGAAGAATATGATGAGGTGGTTTCACCTACCAAGATTGAGAGGGCTCTTGAAAAGAATCGAGGTGTGAAGGTTACAACTTTTGTCCATTGCGAGACGCCAAGTGGAACCGTATCCTCTCTGGAAGAGGTCGGAAAGGTCTGCCACGACCATGACGTGATATTGATAGCTGATACAGTCTCAACTCTTGGCGGAGTCCCTATCAGCGCTGACAAGAATGGGGTCGACTTGGTCCTGGGCGCGAGCCAGAAATGCTTCAGCTCGCCTCCAGGACTTGCGATAATCATGATCAGTAAGAGAGCCTGGGAGAAAATAGAAAGTCGCAAATCAAGGGTTTCATCATTCTACCTAGATCTTATGGAGTGGAAGAATTCGTGGCTGAAAAACAGTGTCTTTCCATATACCCAGTCGGTTTCAGACATTTTCGCCCTAGACGCTGCACTAGATCTCATTCTAGACGAGGGTGTGAATTCAGTATACAGAAGGCATGAGAGAGTAGCAAATCTTGTCAGAGATGAGTGTGCGAGTCTCGGACTGGATCTCTTTCCTAAACGCAAAGAGATATGCTCCGACACGGTCACTGCGCTCAAAGTCCCTCACGGAATAGATGAGAAGCCCTTGAGGGAGAGAATTAAAGGAAAGCATGGTGTGGAAATAGCAGGATCGTGGGGAAAACTCGAAGGGAGGGTAATCAGGCTTGGACACATGGGCTACAATGCTCATGAGAAAAAGGCAACGCTTGCGATTTCCGCGCTCTCAAAATCGCTAAGAGAAATGGGATTCAAAAAGTCCTAGACGGTAGCACTCGAAAACACTTTTTGATAACTCCAAAACTCGTAGTCCTGACATGGGAGAGTCGAAGGAGGGTTCAGGTGTCTTTGCGCGCAACGCTACAGGACTCGTTCGCGAAATTTCGCCACACCAGGCCTTCATCTACAACTTCATGGCAATAGGCCTATGCACGTTCACATGGGTCACTCTTTTCTCCCTTGCGTACTCGGGAAACTTTCTTGGTTCTAATATTGGCCTTGCGATTGTGTTAATGGCCCTGGCAGCGATTCCATTCTACCTTTGTACTTCGATGCTTTCAACTGCAATGCCTAGATCCGGCGGGGATTATGTGTGGCAGAGCAGGATACTCCATCCATCAATCGCGTTTGCGGCGACACTCTCAGCCTGGACTGTGTGGCAGTGGTACTTTGCAGGATTTCTGGGTTCAAACATCACAACAATTGGGTTACAACCGCTCTTTGCTCTCCTTGGGAGTACAGGAAATGCCTACTATGCCTCTCTTTCCTCCACTCTTGGCGCGGATGCGGGATACAACATCTACACTTTTGGGATAACGACGTTAATCATACTGCTCGGATTTTTGATCGCTTCGCTTGGAATGAGGTTTTACGTGAAACTTCAGTATCTTCTCTTCGCCGGCTCCGCAGCCTCTGCACTTACTCTTCTAGGCGTACTTGCGACCACCACGCATCAGGGATTTGTCCAATCATTCAACGGACTAACAGCTCCTTTGATAAGAGGGAACGGTACGCTCTCAACCCAAGTAAACCTCGCTGGAGGATTCTACAACTATATTCTGAACACTGCGAATATTGGGACCCCCTCGTTCAGTCTGTGGAACACATTGCTCCTATTCGGCGTGATTTGGCTCTCATTCGGTTACGCTTTTTGGAGCATATACAATCTCTCAGAAATAAAGAGAGCATCAAGCCTAAGGACTCAGGCGTGGAGTCAAATCGGTTCAAGTATTTTGTTTGCAATCTTCTTGCTTGCGCTATGGTACTTGCTTGAGAGCGTAATCGGAGTGAGATTCCTTCAGTCGTTTTACACGATGTATTCCAGTGGGAATCCAGGCTTGAATCCGATTGTGTTTTTCTACACTCCATACTATCCTGCTCTAATAGCTTCGATTAGTTCAAGCCCCATAGTGTGGACACTAATACTTGTCGGGCTCGCCTTCGGACTATTCCAAGTAATTCTGATAGTCTACTTTGCCTCAACGAGAATACTTCTTGCTGCGTCGATGGATCGAGTATTGCCAGAGAAGGTTGCATACGTCCATCCCACCAAACACGCACCTCTATTAGCACTAGGGATCTCGGCAATTGGATGCGAGGCTTTCCTTTACCTGATTATATTTCAGCCAAACGTTTTGGGTTACTTTTCCACTGCGGGACTTGCGACCCAAATTGCCTACATTCTGATCAGCGTGACTGCAATCTTGTTTCCCTTCAGGAAGAGCCAGATCTTCAAGGCTTCTCCAGCGGGAAAATACAGAATCGGAGCGCTTCCATTGATATCAGTAATGGGATTGATTTCACTCGTTGTGAATCTCTACATTGCATGGATCTTCATTTCAGGGCCTCCGCTTGGAATCCTTTCCGCCCCTAGCTCAACATCCATCGAGTTCGTCACAGGAATATTTGCCGTCTGCTTTGCGGTATACCTGTTCTCTTGGGGAATCAGGAAACACCAGAGGATAGACGTGGGGTTAGCGTTCAAAGAGATCCCACCGGAGTGATTCTCTAGGAGGCTCCGAATTCCATCGCGAGCTTCGCAAGAGAGACAGCACCGTATTTCAAAACATCCTCATCGACCTTGAATTTAGAGCTATGGTTTGGGGCAATGCATCCCTTTTCCTTATTGTAGGTCCCGAGGAAATAGAACACGCCGGGGGCTTTTTGGAGAAAGCGTGAAAAGTCCTCACCTCCCATGATCGGCTCGGTTTTTATTGTTCTAGTTCCCTTAATTTCTCTCAAGATCTTAAAGGTCTTTCCTGCGACCTTTTCGTTGTTGTAGGTCACTGGATAGGCATCTTCCATGAACTCGACCTTGCACTTTGCTCCAAATGCCATGCAGACAGATTTTGTGACGCTTGCCACGTACTTTTTTGCCTTTGTCCTGATCTTTTCATCAAGTGTCCTGATTGTGCCTTGAAGGACTGCATCATCTGGAATTATGTTGTCCTTTGAGCCCGAGTGAATGCTGCAAACAGAAACTACCAGTGGCTTTGTTTGCTCCAGCATCCTGCTCTTGATCGCCTGAAGAGCGGTTATGACTTGGGCAGAAACGAAGATTGGATCTATTGTTTTGTCAGGTTCAGATCCGTGACCCCCTTTCCCAAGAATTGTTATTGTGAAAGAATCTGGGGCAGCCATCAAAGCTCCACCGCGAAGTGCAAATGTTCTCGATGGGTGATCGCCCGCAATGTGCAAGCCAAACACGTAATCCACCTTTGGGTTTTGCATGGCGCCATCTTCAATCATCGGCTTCGCTCCGCCCCTTCCCCCATGCTCTTCGGCCGGCTGGAAGAGAAACTTTACAGAGCCAGCGAGATTATCTTTGTGCTTTGCAAGGAGCATTGCGGCACCAAGTAACATTGCGACGTGTGTATCATGGCCACAAGCGTGCATCACTCCCACGTTCTTTGATTTGAACGGCACATCCACTCCTTCAGTTACGGGCAGCGCATCCATGTCGGCTCGCAGTCCGACCACCTTTCCCTTCTTCCCTCCTTTCAGGAGCCCGATTACTCCAGTTCCACCAACATTAGTTTGCACTTCGATTCCAAGCGATTTGAGTTTGGAAGCCACGAGCTTCGCGGTTTCAAAT
>DAIDAB010000175.1:4233-4510 GCA_027310845.1 bacterium
TTACGCCTGATTTCTATAATTTCATCTTCGGATTCGCCGACTTCAAGTGGAGAGGAGGGCATGATATTTGGTTGAACTCGTTTATCCTGAATTGAAAATCATTTCGGAATCTAATCTAGGATGAAGTATCTATCCGAAATTAAGCAAGGTGGTTGCAACTTATTTATTCGTAATACTTCGTCAGAGTCTTCTTTCAGATCATTGACCGCATATCTAAGTCTATCACGTTTGATATAAATGTCCGACTTTTTGACATATATTATCAAAATAAGAGTAC
>DAIDAB010000176.1 GCA_027310845.1 bacterium
ATTGAAATTCTTCATCCAATTTTCAAAACCATATCCTCCCGGCTGTTGCGAAAACTGCTGCTTTCCAAGATGAGTGAGAGATAGAACTACTCTTTCCTTCACGGCCTCGAAATCAAGCTTTCCCTCCTCTGCCAATTTGACTTTGTGCTTGTGGAATTCCTGCTTCTTTCTTCTCTCTTTCTTTTGACCACCGAAAGCGCTGGACCTGCTCGAAGATTTTCCAAAACTCAAATTTCTTTACTAGGATTGCATCACTGAATCCAATTTTAAGAGTTGCACTTGAGGGATAACGTAGCTCCTAATCAAAGATTCCATGGAAGAATCAGTTTATTGAATATTCGCAAGGAAGTCCCAGTATTCTTAAATAATTTCATCTTCCCAGGCCGTTCTAGCTAAGAAATGCCCGGCAAGCACTGTGTTGCCTTTTCAGTCTCTGTCTTCGGACTACTCCTTCACCGGGAGGTGTCCCTGTTCTTGGGCTTGCCGTTGATTGTGGCATAACCCAGCGTTCTTTGGAAGTCTGTACTTCAAAGAAATTCGCTGGGGAAATTGTAGCGGAATAATAGGTGAATTCAAGTGGTAAAGCTATCTGGATCGAAATCACTGATAAAACAGCTTCAGAACGAAGGAGTAAAAGTTCTGTTCGGAATGCCCGGAGGTGCCAACCTCCCAATCTACGACGAGTTATACAACTCCGAGATCAGGCATATACTGGTGAGACATGAACAGCTCGCCGCTCACATGGCAGACGGCTTCGCGCGCGTGTCCAGAAGGCCGGGAGTATGCGTCGCGACTTCAGGTCCTGGTGCGACAAACCTCGTAACAGGCATCGCAACAGCTTACATGGACTCCATTCCGATGGTCGCAATCACAGGCCAAGTTGCGTCAACCACAATCGGGAAGGATGCATTCCAAGAATGCGATATTATTGGTGTGTCAACACCGGTTACAAAGTACTCATTTCAACCGATGAAACCATCAGAGATCCCACAAATGGTTAAAAAGGCGTTTTACATTGCTAGCTCTGGAAGGCCTGGTCCAGTGCTAATCGACATTCCAAAAGACATCCAGACAGCAGAGGGAGAAATTGAGTTTCCCCAATCTGTTGCCATTCGCGGTTACGAGCCCATAATAGAACCGGATCCGACCAAGATCGAGAAGGCAGTTGATGAGATTCTGTCTGCAGAGAGGCCGATGATTCTTGCAGGGGGCGGCGTCGCAATCTCAGGTGCGTTTTCGGAGCTCCAGACTCTAGCTGAGATGCTAATGTCCCCCGTTGCGACAACTTTCAAGGGAAAGGGCGTTTTCAACGAGACTCATCCTCTCGCGCTTGGGCCGATAGGAATGCATGGACACGTCGAGGCAAACAAGCTGATACTAGAAGCTGACGTTTTGCTGGCGGTGGGGACACGTTTTTCTGACAGGTCCACCGGAAAAGTCTCCGATTTTGTGCCCAATTCCAAGATAATTCACATCGACATAGATCCATCAGAGATCAACAAGAACAAGACAGTCGACCTTGGAATAGTCGGAGATGTGAGAGCCTCTCTTCGCGCGATCATTGAGTCGCTCAAGAGAAGAGCTAGAATGAATGATCTTGGAAAGTGGAACAAGCGCTTCAATGAGGTGAAGGAAATCTGCAGGAGCGAGTTCAAGGTCGATATGGCGAAACTTTCTGCGATAAGCATCCTAAAGAAACTTAGGGAGGTGCTTCCTCCAGAGGCGCTTGTTACCACTGAAGTTGGTCAATGTCAGATGTGGGCCTCCCTCCATTTTGACGTAATCCAGCCGGGCACTTTCTATAGTTCAACTGGTCTCGGCACGATGGGTTTTGGCTTTCCTGCCGCAATAGGCGCCAAGGTTGCGTCTCCCAGCAAACCGGTTCTTGACATTGCTGGAGACGGGAGTTTCAATATGACT
This sequence comes from bacterium, assembly GCA_027310845.1. Lineage (GTDB taxonomy): Archaea > Thermoproteota > Nitrososphaeria > Nitrososphaerales > CADDZS01 > JASHOD01. The sequence goes on from DAIDAB010000176.1 coordinate 1,921, forward strand.
GAAGCAGCGCTTGCTACTGCAGTGCTTGACAATATACCTGTAATTGTTCTGGTAATCAATAATGGTATGCTAGGAATGGTCGCGCAGTGGCAAAGGCTATTTTATGGGCGGAGATATCACGGGGTCAAGCTTTACAGCATTCCTGACTTTGTGAAACTTGCTGAATCGTATAGGGCTCAAGGGCTTCGCGCACAGTCAATTGACGAAGTCGGAAAAGCTGTCAAGCTCGGGCTTCGAAGCGATATTGCAACAGTGATTGATGTTCCAATTTCTCCTGAAGAAGATGTCTTCCCCTTCGTTGTCCCCGGAACTGCTCTAAAGGATATGATTATCGCATGAGTGCATCTCCTTCAGCGGCTTCAGCAGACCCAATCGCTGTTGCGGCGCAGGCCGGAAGCGACGAGATTATTCTTGCTGCGCGCCATAGAGAAGCCGACAAGATAGTATATGCCATTGTCGAAAACCAAAGAGGCGTTCTTCATAGGATCTCAGGGATGTTCCGCGCAAAGGGATTCAACATAACAAGCATATCAATTGGCCGGACCTCATCTCCCGATCTAGCGAGGATGACAATCGTTCCTTCTGGTGATGAAACGGCTCTCGAGCTCTTGGTGAAGCAGCTTCGAAAAATGATAGACGTAATCGATGTTGGTGTGGTGACCCACGCCGACGCCGTAGTGCGAGAGCTTGCACTGGTTAAGTTCGAGACGAAGAGTACGAGAGGCAAGAACGCAATCCTGGACCTTTCTAATGCTCTCGGCGCGAAGGCAGTTGACATGACACACAACTCGCTCGTCGTAGAGTTCTGCTCCACCCCTGCACGGATAGAAAGCTTCATCTCAGAAGCCTCGAAATCAGCAATAGTAATTGAAGTGGTGAGGACTGGCCTCACAGCGCTCAGAAGAGGGTTATGATGGTCATGAGTTCTGGCAAGAGAAGAATCAGGATCTTCGACACGACACTACGCGACGGGGAGCAGACTCCAGGAGTTTCGCTCACCGTTGAAGACAAGGTGGAAATCGCAAAGGCGCTTGACAGGCTCGGAGTTGATGTAATTGAAGCTGGCTTTCCAGTTGTCTCGGAAGGTGAGCTTGCTTCCGTCAGAGCTATTAACAGGCTCGGCCTCACCTCGCAGGTCTGTGCTCTTTCGAGAGTAGACGTTGCAGACGTGGATTCTCTAATTTCATGCGACATCAAGTATGCGCATCTTTTCATTGCGACATCTGACTTACACCTCCAGTACAAACTGAAGCTTACGAAAAAACAAGCACTTGAAACTGCTGTGAGAGGGGTGGAATACGCTCGCGCTCACGGGATAAGAGTGGAGTTTTCTGCGGAAGACGCTACCCGAAGTGACCGAGTGTTCCTCACACAAGTGCTTCAGGCCGTGGAGAACGCAGGTGCAGAAAGGATAGATGTTCCCGACACTGTAGGGACAATGACTCCTGAAAGGTTCACTGAGCTGATCAGGTACATCAAGTCGATTGTGAAGATACCAATCAGCGTCCATTGCCATGATGATTACGGGCTTGCGGTCTCGAACAGCCTAGCGGGTGTTCTCGCTGGGGCGGATCAAGCACACTGCACGATAAATGGGCTGGGAGAGAGGGCAGGGAATGCTTCACTTGAAGAATTTGTTATGGCGGCGACGCGGCTTTACAATCTTGAAGTTGGTGTCGATGCCAGACTGCTTTACGAAACATCTAGGCTCGTTGCAAGAGCCACACGGATTCTAGTCCAACCAAACAAAGCAATCATAGGTGAAAATGCGTTCGGGCATGAATCGGGAATACATACGCACGGAGTTCTGAGCATGCCTGCCACGTATGAGCCAATGGAACCAGAGCTTGTTGGCGCAAGAAGGAGAATCCAGGCAGGAAAGCATGCAGGGAGCCATGGCATTACTGCACAGTTAAAAGCTCTAGGAATTGAAGTTTCAAGGGATGAAGTAAAACGCATTGTCCACAGAGTCAAGGAAATCGGAGACACTGGTCGAACTGTGACCGATGCTGATCTTGACAGAATCGCAAGAGAAGTAATCGGCCTTGAGAAGCGGAACCCATACTTCAAACTGACAGATCTTGCCGTGGTGACAGGGATCAACACAGTTCCTACCGCATCTGTCAGACTCAAGGTTGGAGATGGGCAAACTATCACAGTCTCTGAGACTGGAGTAGGACCAGTGGACGCGGTGCTCAGAGCGATTCAACAAGTAACCGACAAGTTCACGAAAGTTACCCTGAGAGAGTATAGACTTGAGGCGATTACTGGCGGGACGAATGCGGAAGCCGAGGTCTTAATCAAGGTGGAGGATGACTCAGGGAACGTCAGCTCGGCTTCTTCGACGGGGCAGGACATCGTGATGGCAAGCGTTGACGCAATGATCAGTGGGATTAATGAGATCATGTTGCGAAGGTCGAGATCTTCACAAGGTGCTGAATCAAACCCACCGAAATTGAAAGTGGAATAGGATAGATGACAAACAGAGCTTACCGGGTTTCTTACATCGAAGG
>DAIDAB010000177.1 GCA_027310845.1 bacterium
TCGTGTTACCCTTCCGAAGACGCCTACAGGAAAGATTGATCGTGCCGGCATTGCGCAGCCAGTGACTTTGAGATGATTCATGTTGCCAGATGATTCTATGAGTGGGACGTCAACGGAGTCATTGATTAGTGACTACATCAGTCGAGAGCTTGCAAGCGAATGGGGAACTTTGAATCTGAAGAATGATACTCCTCTGATTGACTCTAATGTCATTGACTCACTCTCACTACTCAAACTGGTACTGTTTCTAGAAGAAAAGTTTGGCGTCAGTGTTGGTCAGGATGAAATGGTACCTGAAAATTTTTCGACTATTGAAGCCATCTGCAAGTACGTTCAATCGAAGAAGTAGGAAACGGTGGTGAATTCGTTATCTCCAAGAGCGATATCGAAAACAGGACCAAAGAGTTCCAAAACCGCGACTGGATATGTAATGAGATTTCTCAACTTAATCAAAAGAGTCTATCTGAAAATTGATTCTTACGTCTATCCAAGATTACTCGTTCCTGCCATTGCTCTACTTCCAGCGCCCATCGCATATAATGTGGCCATACTCCGTGCCAATATACGTTCTAGATGGGAAAAGGACTCTCTCATGGAAGTTGAGAGATCAATAGGATTTCTTTTCGGAAGTAAATTTTCACCTGAGGATACGAGACAGTTAGCTCTGAACTTCCTACGAAACCAGTCGTGCAAGACAATTGATGCAATGCGACTTCTTGGAAATGGGCGAGAGCTGCTCCGACTCGTTGAGGTCCATGGCCTCGAGCACCTCAAATCGGCTTTGGACAAAAAGAAAGGTGTGATTCTGTGCAGTGCTCATTTGGGCTCTCCTACTTGCTGTTTTTCGGTAGTTGGTGCATTGGGGTTTCCCGTTACCTTGGTTGCTCGTTGGTCTTTTCCCCCGCATGAAAGCGCATTCCCGATGGGCTTGATCCATAGGCTACAAGGAAACAAGCCAGCCACCCCTCACTTGAGGAGACCAAACATAGTAGCAAGATCTGATAATATTGGAGTGGCGGTGCAAGCAGCAAAGGTTTTGCGAAGAAATGAAGTGATCGGCATAATGATCGATTCATCAATTGCGCGTAAGAGTCCTACGAGGCCAATTCAGATTGATTTTCTGAATGGAAAAGCTTCTTTGGCTCCTGGTGCAATTAAGATTGCCCAACTTACTGGTGCACCAATTCTAGTGATGGTGATGCATCGATCTCGCGACTGGAGCCACCAAGTTCTTGAAATCTCTCGGCCAATACCAATCGACAACGATACTTTAGGCTCTTTTCGAAGATGCCTCTCCATACTCGAGGGATACATTTTACGATATCCGTCTCAGTGGAGTAGATTGCGCTCTCCCAGCATGCTTCAAAGGACATTTGGGCCAAAGGAGGTAGCCGTATCTCCTGAACCACTGGTAACGCTCGGGAATCTCTAACCTCCACGAAGAACTCTGATTCCGAAAGAAAGAATGAAAGTCATAGTTTGATGATGCTCATTATCGGGAAAACCGTTTTGATTCAATCATTTCCAAAGGGAAATCAAGTCAGGCAATGAGCTTCACACTATCAAACATATTAGATCAATGAGAGCTAGTTCTATGAACCGCGTCTTGCAAGCTCAATTTATGTCTCACAGAGTGCCTAACTGGAGTTCTCCAAACCGCAATTTGAGACTTTCAAAAGACTCTGTTCATGTTTGGGGCGCTTCACTTAATCAGACGAGATCGAATCTGAGATTGTTAGAGGGCACGCTTCATGACGATGAACGCGCAAGAGCTGCGGCGCTATATGGAAAACATAGATGGCATTTTGTTGCAAGTCGTGGCATTCTTAGAGCGATTCTAGGACATTACTTACAGGTAAGGCCATCCGAGCTTAGATTCTCGTACACTGAGAAAGGCAAGCCACATTTGGCTGAAGAGTTCGGACCAAATGAAATTCGTTTCAATCTATCCCATTCTCATGACTTTGCTCTTTACGCCATCACCAAAGCGCGAGAAGTAGGAGTGGATTTGGAAAAAATAGTACGAATCATTCAGTTGGAAAAAATTGTCAGTCGCTTTCTTCCCAATCAAGAAAAGCGTACGATTTTGCAATTCTCGGGTTACGACCAATTCGTTGCATTCTTCCAAGCTTGGACTCGCAAGGAAGCCTTATTGAAAGCGCAGGGTAGGGGATTATCTCATCTATCAGCGGATACACAAGATTTAATTCTAGATTCCCCGTGGTGCATTAAAGGAATAATACCTGCCCCTTGGTTCGTTGGCGCTGTGGCCACCGAAGGAACAATAAAACGCCTTGATTTCTGGAAATGGCAAACATAGAGAGCAGTTTGTGGGATCGAAGATCCCATGACTCATTCTTTTAGATGCTAATAGATTGAACAAGATCAAGTAATAATCATAGTGTCATCAGGTAAAATAGCTCACTTTTGCACTCTTGCCAAGATTGCGTCTACAATCCTCGGTATCGTTCTTGAAATAGAATACTCTTCAAAATTCTCTGCTTGTTTCTTTGCTTGCATCCGGTAATTCTGGTAGTCTGAATGGACTTTTAACAACGCATCGAGATAGCTGTCAAAGCTACCATCCACCCAGATAACGCCTAAAAGACGCTTCAGATCATCATTGCTCACATCTGTTCGTGTACTAATGATCGGGAGCCCAACTGCTATGGTTTCAAATATCTTGAGCCAGATACTTGATCTTGAAAATCTGGACCTTGGGTCGACCGGACAAAGTAAGACATCGCAGGCCGCAATGTAGCTCGGGAGACTTTCGTACTTAATGAAGCCCACCATCGAAAACCATTTTGAATATGTCTCCTTAAGATTTGTAAACTCCCCTATCTCCGGCCCTTCACCGCCAATTACTATGTGCGCCTCTTGAATGTGATCTCCCATTGTCTTTATCAGTGGAACTAAGACTTCGCGAATCTGTCTGTATGACTGCATTATTCCAAACCAGCCGATTACGAATTTCTTCTTTCCGCCGATGCTTGACCCAAGATCTGTGGGAATCACTTCTGGCTTGAAGAGGTTCGAATCGATGCCTCTGAATGTACCAAAAACCTTGTTTGGAGGTAGTCCTTCCTCCTCAATCATGACTCTTTCATACCTATGCGACGGAACAATTACAAGATCTGCCAGTTTGTATATGATTTGATATCCAATTGTAAGGGCTTTGTGCAATGGACTTCCTGGTTCGAGCTTGCCGCAACTGATTTCATAATCTATGTAGGGGTCGCGCTGATCAAGTATGAACTTTATCCCAGCCTTTTTCAAAGCAGACTCATAAGGTAGGAACTTGTTAAGATCGCCCCTAAAGAATAGCCACTCATCGACATATGCGGCACTTGCACCCGTGAGCTTGCAAAATGATACGACCATCGCTATTCGAATCCAAAAGCTTGCTTTCTTAAACCGCCGAGCTATCCGAGGAATCATGGCAAATGTAATCCCATCCTTCCTTTGCACCTTGAAATTGTCTCCAAGCGTTAGCCAAGTGACCCTAATCCCTCTACGCAACATCTCTTTCGTGACATAGTGGGCTTTCATATCATGAACGTTGGGAGGAAAACTGACCGATTCACTGAATAGAAATACAAAATGCGCCTTCCCGCTCGAACGAGCTTTGAGCAGGAGCTTCACTTGCTCCAAAAAACTTGGAGGACTAGCTCTTTGGTTTGTTGTTGCTTTGGTTTGAAGCAAAAAAAGAACCGACGGTGTAATCTAATGTAGGAAGTGAGCAAGTGGGTAAATGAGGCTTTCGTATGTGAGGTCCAGCCCTTTATTTAGAAAAGTGAGGAAAAAGATCATTGCATAGGAAGTGATGGCAGTTGACAAAGAAGGCCTCAGACTATGAAAGATATTTAGCGCTCAAAAATTAGAACGATAAGCGTACATGCACATCTCCAGCAGAAAGAGCTTGATCCTACTGCTCGGCTTTGTCACAGTGGTAATAATCGTGGCTTCCCTATTCGTAGTTCTTAGCGAGAACAGCTCCAGTATTCCAACTGTGCTAAGTACTCCGACAACAGCCCCAACCTTCAGAACTCCAATTAAACACGTAATAATCATCTTAATGGAGAACGCAGAGTACTCTAGTGTGATTGGGAATTCGGCTACGCCTTACCAGAATCTTCTCGCTTCAAAGTATGTCCTTGCAACTCACTATTATGCAACAAACCATCCCTCACTTCCTAATTACGTGTCGCTTGTAGCTGGTTCAAATTTGGGAATCTCTTCCGATTGTCAGCCTAGTCAATGCAGCCAAAACTCTGAGAGTATAGTAAGCCTGTTGAACCAGAATGGATTCTCCTGGAAGGAATACGCAGAGTCCATGCCAACAAACTGCTCTCAAATGGTTAGCTCAGATGGCTTGTATTATCCAAAGCACAATCCGTTCGTTTATTTCGCTGATATAACT
>DAIDAB010000178.1:0-4006 GCA_027310845.1 bacterium
AAAGGGGGGAGGGGGGTTCATTAAGGAAATTGAGGAGAGTCCAAAACAATTGCTCTCACTTCTACTTATCAGATCCTCTTGCAGCCATGGCTGAATAAGAGCTCGCGACAGAAGCTTGTTCTAAAAAACACAAGAAAATCATCTGGATTATGTGCTTCAAGTTGTTTTGATCCGGATGCATTATTGCAATAAGTGACAACCATCCTAGCGCAAATTGCTCGCATCAGTCTTGATTCAGCAATGAATTCCATCTGGAAGTGTCGATATGAATTGGCAGCTGTACTTTGCTCGTGCATGCGAATTCTCGTCGAGATGAGTGACCCTTTCGATAATTTGCATGTTGAAAACTCGCTAGGCTTAAATATTCTTTACGGAGAATGTCGGATGCTTTCAAATGGCAACCAACGCATCCAAACCAACTCAAGAAGAGTCAGGCGAGTCAACACAGGAAAGTCGCCCTCACGAAAAGAGCCCCAGAAGCTCTCCTCCTAACCATATCTTCGTAGGCAAGAAACCAGTAATGAGCTACGCAATGTCGGCGATGGTACAGCTTGCACAGAGCGGCGAGATCGTCCTAAAGGCACGAGGAATGGTCATCTCTCGCGCGGTTGATGTGGCGGAAATAGTCACGAAGAGGCTCGGGAACAATACTTTCGAGATTAGGAATATCAAAATCGACACCGAGAGACTCGGTGAGGGAGACGACATCCGCAACGTTTCGACGATAGAGATAGTCGTTGGCAAAAAGGCATAATGCATCCCTGACGAGTCCTAAAAGCTCTCTGAGTGTAATTGCTCGGGTTGCCTGTGTTACCTAGTTTATTTGTTCGAACCCATTTTTCCAAAGATGCATTGAATCTAACCCGAAATCCGGCTGAGGTCAGGTAATATTGAGCCCCGAAGGCACTGATTCGATAGGAGAAGGAGATCGCGTGCTGCTTTATCTCGATCCTCGCCGCACCTGGCTTATTCAGGTGAAAAGAGACTCCTCTCCCTTTCACACTCATGCAGGTATAATCGATGTGTGTGCACTAATTGGCCGACGGTTTGGTGAAGAAGTGAAGACCACTCTCGGAGAGAGCTTTAGGCTCCTAAGACCAGTGACACTGGATTACATCATGAAATCTGAGCGACGGACACAGATCGTCTATCCAAAAGACTTTGCATACATTTCCGCAAGATCTGGCATAAAGAACGGGTCGAGGGTTCTGGAGTGCGGAACAGGTTCAGGCGCGCTGACATCCTACTTCGCAAGCCTTGTTTCCCCAAGAGGACTAGTACATACATTCGAGGCAAGAGAGGAGTTTTATGCTATCGCAAAGAAAAATGTGCAAAAGGCCGGCGTTTCTGATTTCGTCAAATTTGAAAACGCGAACTTACTTAACGCAAGTGAAATCCAAGGTTCTAGCTATGATCTTGCACTGCTTGACACAGGCGATCCCTGGACTCTGCTGCCTATATCTCACAGAGCGCTCAAAGGTTCTGGCTTTGCTTTTTGTATATGCCCAACCACAAACCAGCTTGAGATTGTAGCTACTTCGATGAAGGGATTGTTTTGCGACGTTGAGAGCGTTGAAATAATGCTTCGGCACATGGAAGCGCGCGAGGGAAAAACTAGACCTTCAATGAGGATGATCGGACACACCTGTTATCTAATTTCAGGAAGGAAGATACTCCAAAGTCCCATTGAAAACATTAAATCAGCCGAACCTCAGGGGGAAATTTTGTAACTTGAATTCCAAAGAGGTTGGAGAGGACGTTGCTTTCTTCCTCTACCTTGTTCCCATTGTCGCGAGTGTCGCTTACGGTATCTATGAATGGTACGAGATCGGGCCTGGCTCGACTTCCATGCCGACCGACGCCTATCTAATCGTCTCGAAGAGTCCTTACCTCTTTCTGTTGTCGCTCGCGGCCGTGTGCGTCGCATTGATCGTTGAACTCAGGACTTCTGTGCTCTCAGAAAGAGCTGCGATCGTTACTGCCAATGTGACTAGGATGCAGGTTCTTGCGATTATATCGCTCATAATCTCATTTGCTGCTGGGATAAGTGTTGCAGGTTATGGTGACTGGGTTGGTGGATTTGGAAACTTTCTTTCCGGAAGATACGTTCTGATCTATGCATTCTTCCTCTTGGGAACTTCGATTCTAATTTCTTCTCGTCACTTTCTCAGAACTTTCGGCATCAGTGCTATCATCGAGATCATAGGGCTGCTCTTGATTGCAGTCTCACCGGCCGTCATTTATGCGGGACTCAAGCTTCACCTCTCTTTTGATGCATCAGCAATCGCCGCGCTGGTAACCTTGGCGATCGGCCTCGCTCTCTTTGCAACAAAGGGAAAACCTCCTGGGAAAGGAAAAGCTCAGAAGAAACAGGTCCTCCAAACTGCCTGAATCACGCCTTTGATTCTCTGCAGTAGCATTCTATTCTTTCAGTAGATTGTGTGGAAACTATCGCCGTCTTTTCGATTTGCGATGCTATTAACCATATACTGGGCATTCTAGTCAGAAAGTCAGAATGTTTCTCATGATGCTTTTTACTAGGCTTGGGATTGCGATCCCTTATTCATCTTCTCGGTCTTCATAACCCGAATCCCGCCAAGAACTAGGATTATTGGCAATATCGCCACTGAAGACGCTTGTTCCCATACTGTCATACCTGAAAGGTCAATGCACGAGGTAACGCAGATCTGCTGGGCAGTGAATGTTTCGCTTCCGAACCACGCAAGGATCAACATTGCGACCACGAAAAGAATGGTTGAATTGCGCATTGACGAATTTGTCTGCGCTCCGCGTATGTATTTAGACGTTCAGATGGTTTTCATGGGTTTTGAATCTTGCGTTATGCAATAATTTGATTCGCCCAAGATCTATAGGTCGTTCAGATCAAATACATTTGGCAGATATCTCTCCGCCAACTCGTCCGTATCTTTCTGACCACCAGATACTTTGCTAGGGACCCTCTTTGATCATCCCATGTAAAAGTCCTTTCTACATGGGCAAGATGCATTACGCAACAGAATTTTTGACCATGCAAATGTGGGTAGAGACAGTCGTTGCGGGTTCAAGAAATGCATCCAATAATTCGAGTTCCTGTAGTTCGGTGGAATAAATCTAGGCTTTCCTTTCCTCTCTAGTTGTAAGACATCTGCGTTACCGTATACTCACTGCAATATCGTGCGTCGGTCGCTTGAAAGATCAGCTCCAGAGGGCCAGCTAATCGCCCTGCAAGACATGAGTTGGCAACCTGTTAGTCGAGTCTTCCATGCTGGTTACGGTAAATGGGGGGAGAAGCGATTCAGATATGGTGCCTCATTGAACCATCTTTCTGTACTGAAGAATATCTCGTTCATTGTTCTTTTTGGTCATCCTGAGATACAACACAACTAGTTCTAACCAACACTAAGGCTGTCATTGAACGATTCATTTTCATAGGACGATAGCGCTTTGTCAATGATAAGTTGTAACCAAATGAATTTCACACCACAATGGAAACATGAGAAGTTTGTAGCGGGGAGTCCCAGAATGGTTCTACCAGCTTGTGGTTTTTGTTCATACTTCGGAATTGCGGGCTGTACTTCACCCTCGTGGCAATATAGAGCATCGGTGTAGTAAGTTTGAGTTTATTGGTTCTAACGTTGGCTGGCATAGTCGGCATTTTGCTACTTCTTGCAGATGGATTCATATTCGGAATCGCTGTAAAGAAAGGGATCTCTTCGGCCATTCTAATAATATTAGGACTGCTTCTTGCAGGGTTTATAGGACTCGCCATACCATTTCTAAGTTTAAACGATATTTGGCCTCATGTAGTCAACGTATTAATTTCCGTGGCATCTCACATCGGCTCTCTGATCTACACATTTCCGGTGTGCTTGATCATAGGTTTCGCGTTAGGCTTGTGGCAGGGTTAAGGCATCTTTGCTATTATGCGTGATTCCGAAGTCACGCAAAGAACGTCAGAAACGTCAGACTCTACAAGAGGTTGTCTCTCAACCATTGGTCCGGCAGG
>DAIDAB010000178.1:4016-4422 GCA_027310845.1 bacterium
GTTTCGCCGAATGTGACTCAACTAAAATATTCAAAAAGATTTGAGGACCTGCTGTTTAGGGAGAATTCCTAACTACAATCAACAAAAACCACTCCAAAACAGAGCTCGCTTATAAAATAGACGAGGCTGATCTAAAGAAAAAGGAAGTAGGAAGTGAAAGGGATCAAATAGACCTTCCTTCCGGGTCCATCCAATAGGAGAGCTTACTTCTCAGTACGGTGCTGCTGAAAACAAGCTGGAGAGAGTTGGCTCGCCGAACCAGAGATATGTCATTATTGCAAAACTTTTCATCAAGTTTGTACTTATCATTGAGGAAATGACCATCGGAAAATAGCATAACCGAAGAGTGACACTATCAGTAGATTAGGATTGGAGAACATTGTTTTACGATGACACGGCCTAAGAG
>DAIDAB010000179.1 GCA_027310845.1 bacterium
AATATGTACGACACGCCGACCTCGCGCTTGCAAGAAGCGACGCAAGTAGTCACTGAATAAATTCATCGATCCTATTTGGAGCGCAACTTCGAATGGCTACGATAATTGTCAAGAACGAAGAGCCATACTACACTTCAAAAGTTCCGGGGCGGGAAAGAGTCTTTCTTCTCGGTAAGGAAAGATGCAATTCAACATATCTGAAAGCTGACACAGTCACATATGCCCCGGGAGCCGTAGGTGGAGAGCACCATCACAAGAGCGAGAGTTTCATCTACGTAATCGAAGGAGATTGCGAAATCAAAATAAATGGCACGTCGCACCGAATTGGAAAGGAGACGATGGTCTACCTAGATCCCGGGGACAAGCACTATATCAAGAACGTCGGAAAGACGAAAATGGTCATGCTCGAGGCATTTGCTCCGCAGGCCGATGCTGCCTCGATTTGGACAGACCCAAATGCTCCGCACGATTGGATCAAAGTAGAAAGGAAAAAGTAAACATCTCACGATTGAGCTGCGGCGCCTGTGAATATTTTTCAACCCTCTCCTGATAGGATATATCCACATTGAAGCGAAGAGAAGATCCAGCTCTCATAACTGGCAGAGGAAGATTTGTAGACGATCTGAAATTCGATGGCATGCTCTTCTGCGCAATAGTTCGTAGTCCGTATGCGAAAGCAAAGATTAGCAGCGTGAAAAGACCAGAGGATCAAAGGCTTGTTGACTTTCTCGATGGAAGGGAAGTTGCAAAATACACAAAACCTTGCAGCGTATTTGAGATGGGCGCAAGGAAACTAGAGATCTACGCAATTGTGGCCGAAGAGGTTCACTATGTTGGAGAGCCAGTCGCCGCGGTTCTCGCAAGAACCAGAAGTGACGCAGAGGACCTTGCCGAAATGGTTGAGGTGGAATATGAAGTCTCAGAGAATCCAGTGATAGACATTGAAGAATCTGCCAAGGGGACATCTAGGGCAATCGCTTCTTGGGAGGACAACATAGCATTCGCCAACAAGATCAAAATTGGAGATTTCGACAACGCGCTTTCAAACTCGGCATATCATTTCGAAGTCGAGTCAAGGATTGCAAGACAGACTGCGGTTCCAATTGAACCAAGAGGGAGCGTCGCGCTATACGATGATAACAGGAGAGAGCTTCTAATCTGGGCGTCTTCCAAGAACTACCACATGACTAGGACGCAGGCAGCGAACTATCTCAAAATCCCAGAGGAGAGCGTGCAGGTCAAAGTCCCCGACATTGGAGGCGGTTTTGGCGTCAAGGGGTACTTTTATCCAGAGGAAGTTGTCACATGCCTTTTCTCGAAGAGAACCGGAAAGCCTGTGAAATGGATCTCGACGCGCTCAGAGGACTTTCAGAGCACAATGCAAGCAAGGGATCAGACACACAAAAGCACAATATGCCTAGACAAGGACTTGAAGATTACTGCTTTCAAAGACGAGTTCCTGATCGACATCGGAACTCCTGGTTTAATGTCATTCAGCCCGACCCAGAGGCTTCTTCCACTGCTTTCTGGGTGTTATGTGATTCCGAACCTAAGTGTGGATTACAAGGGGGTTGTCACTAACAAGCCCCCTATGGGGCCCGTGAGAGGAAACGGGAGGCCTGAAGCAATCCTCGCTATTGAGAGATCAATCGAGCATGCTGCCAGAATGCTCAAAATTGACCCAGTCGAGCTCAGGGAGAAGAACCTGATCAAGCCAGGAGAACTGCCTTACAATAACCAGCTCGGCTCATTCTATGATTCTGGTGATTACCCCGCGGCTCTGGAAGGAGTGTGCAAGGCGGTTGACTATCAGCAATTGAGGTCATGGCAGAGAGAGGAAAGAGCTAGAGGTAGAGTAATAGGAATTGGCATCACTAGTTACGTCGAGGACACTGGCATCGGACCATCTTCAAAGATCGGAAGGCCATTCTACGAAACAGCGTCGATCAGAGTGGAAAGAGATGGTTTCGTCACTGCTCGCTCTGGGTCATCGCCCCACGGTCAGGGATACGAGACTATCTATTCCAAGATTGTTTCGGATGAATTGGGAGTCAATCAAGACAAAGTCAGAGTCCTCTTCGGAGACACTTCATTGATTCCTTACGGCGTAGGAAGCTTTGGAAGCAGATCTGCAGCAGTTGCAGGAAGTGCAATGCTTCTTTGTGCTAGGGCAATCAAGGAAAAGATGGTTCTGATAGCATCTAATCTCTTGGGTTGCAAGCCTGGAGATGTCCTAGTGAGCTCAGGGAGCTTTACCTGGGCGGGCAAGAGTGTCACCTTCAACGAAGTTGCGCAGGCTGCATATGTTCCGAGCAAGACATCGCAAGGAATGCCAATAGGGCTAAGTGCGGATTATTTCTTTGATCCGCCCGCGCTCACCTATGCATACGGCGCGGTCATCTCAGTCGTGGAGATAAACAAGGAAAGCGGACTGCCCAAGATCTTGAAATTTGCGATTTTGGATGATTGTGGTCGAATACTAGATCACGACGAAGTTGAGGGACAGGTCCAAGGCGGTGTGGCTCACGCAATGGGAAACGCATTGCTTGAGGAAATCAGGTACAGCTCCGAGGGGCAGCCTTTAAGCTCTAACCTTCTGGATTACCTCCTCCCAACGAGTTTAGATGTGCCTGACATGTTGTTATTGCACACTGAGACCGCTTCCAAAATGAATCCTCTCGGAGTCAAGGGAGCTGGTGAAGGAGGAACGATCGGCGGATTTGGTGCGATCGTAAATGCTGTGAGTGATGCAATAGAAGGGGAAGTGTTACACATCCCTGTACAACTTGAAGAGCTTCACCATAAGCTCAAAGAAATGCGAGCCTAGGGATGAATCATCACCCGGTACGATCCACCTAGCCGCTTTTGAAAGGCGTCAAGGGCTTCCCTGTACTGCTCCAATTTGTAATCTCCGCTCATCAAGGGTTTTACATTCACCGATCCGTTTGAAATCAATGCCACACCTTTTTCGCAAATCCATTTTGGGTTGGCAAGAGAGCCAAAAATATCCAAGTGTCCCCTAACGATGAGGCTCAAATCGACGTTAAGATTTTTCCCTGGCGAAGTCGAGCCCGCAAGAACCACTCTTCCCCCACGTCTTGCGAGCTGAATTGCCTGTTTCGATGCTTCCTCAGTGCCTGCGAATTCTGCAACGACATCAAAGCCCTTGCCTCCTAGGAACTGGGTTGCCTCTTTCACTGAGTCCTCGGCAGTCGCCGAATTGACTGTGCCGTCAGCCCCGAGCTCAGTTCCCATTCTGAGCCTTTCATCTCGTGTTCCTATCAAAATCACTTTGGAGGCGCCCTTTGCCTTTTTCGCAATTTGAACTGCGACGAGTCCGATGGCTCCGGGCCCTAAAATTGCAACGCTGTCTCCCGGATCCACTCTAGCTCTTTCCAAAGCGTAGAGCGCAACCCCAACTGACTCGGTGAATGCACCTTCATCATAGCTTACGTTAGATGGTAGCTTGTGAAGAGCTTTCGTCGAGCAGGCGCAGTATTCCGCAAGTCCGCCGTTCACAGTGAATCCAATATGGGCGTGTCCGAGTTCGGCCTTTCCATAATTGAAACACAAGTTATACAATCCTTCCAAACATCTAGGGCAGAACCCGCAACCAACGTGCGGCTCGTTTCCCACTCTGTCTCCAATTTTAAGATCAGCGACATTAGATCCAACTTCAACGACTTCGCCGCTCCACTCGTGCCCAGGGATGTGCGGAAAACGAGTTCCTGGAAACTTGCCCGCGAGGATCTTGAGATCTGTTCCGCAAATTGTTGAAGACTTGATCTTCACTAGCGCTTCTCCTGATGCTGGCTTTCTAACTGGTACCTCGCCAATAGTGACCTCGTTAGGCCTTGGATAGATGACTGCGCGCATCTCTCAACGAATCAAGATGCTAAAACCCTGACGTGATATGAATTGTTTTTCATTACATCAGATTTCTAAAAGAAATCGGGTTAGTCATCAATACGCATATTAACAGTAATTGAAAGAATTTTGCAAACAGAACGATTTTGAAATTCGGAATATGTGTGTACAACTGGGAGCCGTTTTCTTACACTCCCAAGATTTTCGGAGAACTTGCTCTTGAATCAGAGGCTCTGGGCTATGATTCATTCTTTATTACTGATCACTTTTTGAGGCCTCACGCTCCTAAAGATATGAAAAGAGAGCAAAACGCAACCATCGAGGCTTGGACTCTTCTTTCTCACCTTGCCGCAAAGACGAAGACAATCCGGCTGGGAACCTGTGTTACGCCAATGCCCCTCCGGAACCCCACAGTCTTGGCGAAAGTGATAGCTACAG
>DAIDAB010000017.1:0-18419 GCA_027310845.1 bacterium
TTTTGCGAGATCTCACTCAAACCTATTTTGATTCAAGATCAAAATAGAAATGGCCCGCTCAGGTTGTCAATCAGAAATCGATCGGTGAAGAATAAATGTTCTTCCACGTCAAGTATATACTCCATGATATTTCTCTGAGTTTCAGGATGTTTGGCTTGAAAAAAGGACTATTGTTCTCGCTGCACATTCCGAAAGTTATGGTGACTAGAAGGATTAGAGATGCATTCGAGGCCATAGGGAAGTGCAGTGTAGTCATTGGTGGTAAGCAGTACAATTTCGAACATCCGGATGTGAGATTCATTGAAGAAATAGTAGTGCAAAAGTGTTATACCCCAGAATCAAACTTGGAGATAGAATCAAATGACACAGTAGTTGATCTTGGAGCAAACATAGGAGTTTTCACAATCTACGCGGGCATGCGTGCTATTAGAGGTAGAGTTGTCGCAGTGGAGCCCGAGTTAGAGAATTTTGCATTTTTAAAAGACAACGTGAAAGCCAATAGTCTACGAAACGTCCTGTTGGTCAATGCGGCGTTGTCCGACAAGACCGGTAATGTTACGTTGAATGTAAGCAACGCACCAGGAGGAAATACAATAATGAATGAAAAATCTCGGAATATTCAAGTCTGTAGCGGACTCAGTATAGAAGATTTATTCTCCAGCCATTCGATAGAATCAGTTGATTTTCTCAAGATGGATGTTGAAGGCGCCGAATTCTTTGCATTCGAAAGAACTGAATGGCTCGAGAGAGTGAAACGAGTTGCTATGGAAATCCATCCACGATTCGGAGATCCAAATCTGATAATGGAGGCCTTGGAGAGAGTAGGTTTCAACATTAGGCAAGCCAAGGCGTACAACCAAGAATATCTTTATGTCTATGCGTGGCGGTCAGATCACCTCAAGTGAAGGCCTGACCAAGTATACTAGGTTGAGCAAGAATCAATTAGTAGAGTTTGTATGAATTCTCAATACCTGACTCCATAGTGCCTTCTAATACCAGATCTGGAAAGAAACCGATTTACTGAGATACACTACCATTGAGGTTAACGAAAGTTTTGCTTTTCTTGAAGCCCTAATTGCAGATACCGATTCCCAAGCGCGTTTATTCGATTCTCATTTTTCCCGGCTTTGCCCAAGGCAAGAGTGAAACTGACACATTCGCTAAATTTCGTTTTGAGCATTAGCCTCATACAATTCCAATCAGACAATATTCGTGACATCTGCACTTCTTCCCTTTTCGCAATGATTCTTTGGAGATTTACCAAGAGCCATGCGTAAGCGCCTATTTTCGTTCTTACCGCAATTGAATCTGTGTGCAAGATATCGTTTGCGAGCTCAAGAATATTGATCAAAATATGGCACGGCAAATACCGTGCGATATTTGCCAAGCTGTAATTCTTTACAAGCAGTAAGATAGCATTTTTCCGTGCCTTGAAAACTCGATAAGGTGAAGATGTTCCTTGCCCTATGTGATAGACTATGGATGAAGGAACGTATACAATCCTATACCCGAGCAACCTGAGTCGCCAACACAGGTCAATATCCTCATATTGAAGAAAAAACTCTCCGTCAAACGGACTGCCTCCACGCAAAGCGCTTTTTCTGACTATAAGAGCAGCGCCTCTGCCGCTAAAAACCTCCTCCAACTCTTGGTATTGGTTCAGATCAGGGCAACCTTGTGCACGAGAAATCGGAAACCCGAAGCGATCAATAAAATCGCCAGATGAATCAAAGTGGGACGGTCTATTCATCAAAAGTAGCTTACTTTGAGCTGCGCCAATCACAGGATCTGATTCCATTACATTAACCAATTCAACTAACCAATTGGGCTCGACCTTGGTGTCGTTGTTGAGAAATACAATGTAGGTTCCTTTTGTATTGAGTAAACCCAAATTGTTTCCTTCTGCAAAGCCCAAGTTGCTCTTGCTTTCGACGATCCTTATTCGATTATCGCTGAATCTGGCCAGAGTGGAAAGGCTGTCGTCACTGGATGCATTATCTACCACAACTACATCGAAGGAGGGGTAGCTTGTCCTAAGGACAGACGGGATGCACTCAATGAGGTGCCTTGAACCGTTGTAGTTCAAGATCACTATACTTACGAGTGGGAGATTCCAGTTCAACGGAGCACCAATCCTAAACTATTTTCTGTCACTTCGTGGTTCGTGGAAGGAAAAGCCAGATTGACGCCCCGTCAATTGTAATCACCTTTTGATAGTTATCCTGAAAGAACATCTGAATGTCAGGGTAATGTGCCAAGAATGCCTGTGTTCTTCCCACTGGGTCAAGAATAATGTACTTGACTTTACCACCTTGCATTAGGGTATAAATTTGACTGACCGTCAATGAATAGTTGATAGAAGTAGTGCCGCTGTTCACGAAGTAAAAATAGTTGTCCATGTTTCCAGCGTTGGCTCTGTCCGCAGCGAGTGCATAGACTGGAGCAGCAGTGAACACATAATCGGTCGGAGCAGTATGGGTTCTCAAATACGATCCTACACTCGATATTTGTTGCCCTGAGAGACTCCATTCGTTGATGTTGCTGTTCACAAACATCACTCCTCCCAATACGCCTGAGACTGCAACAAATATCACCAATATTATTGCGATCAGAGAATTCCGGTTTCCGATCCCATAAGATCCACGAGTGAATACCATTTGGATAACGTAACCGCCTAAAACGCAAAGAGGCGCCGCGAAGAATTGAAAATAGAACGCGTGAGGCACCTGAAATGAAGCCAACAGTATCAACAACCATGCTATCCACAACATCGCGACCTTATGATGGCTATCTAGTTGAATCGAAAACCGCATACTGAATGCAAACATCAGAGGAACAAGTATTAGGATCTCTGCTCCAAGAATCACTACAAAGTAGAACGGAGTGTCAAAGAGGCCAAAATTTCCGTGTGGAGGAAGGTTTATCCCAATAATTACGCTTAGAAAATAAAAGAAAAGAGCTAGAAATAGGACAAGTATGGACAATGCCTTTTTGCGCGGAGAAGCTTTTCGCACAGTGGAAACCACAAGTGTTACGAGATATAACAATCCTAGACTTATTACAGGTATCCAATCTCTTGTCGCGATGTACACATATCTTGCCAAGTAAGCAAGATAATCAATGAATGACCCAAAGTTTGCAAATCGGCCTCCACCACTAGTCCCACCTGCAAATGCTGTTATGGATGGCAACCAAGCAGATTCGAGCAGACTGAAGCTGCTTCCAAGCAGCATAAAAGTGATGATTCCCAAACCAAAGCCAAGCGCTAGCCCTCCAAGGACGTTCAGTGAAGCCCGCGTTCTTCTCGCAAATGGAATTACCCCATAAACTAACGGAGCTGTAATCAAGAGCAGACCGTAAAACGCAGAGCCTGCATACAGCCAGACACTTATCCCTGAGAGTAATCCTCCTGAGATTAGAAGTATTCGCCTTGAGGATCTCGTGCCTGTAATAACCAGATAAAAAGAAGCAATGACTGGAACTTGGAAGACGGTGCGGTAAGTGCCCTGGACATCAAATATTGCCACAACTGGGATAAGCAAATACAGAGAAAGTGATAACAGACCAGCCTTCTTTCCAAAAAGTTCCTCGCCTATTAGATATACAAAAAGTGCAATTACAAGAGAGGAGATTCCTGAAAGAATTTTGACTATCCAGATTTGAGTGCCAAAGATGGGAAGCATCAATGTGAGGAGATATACATACATTGGTGCCTCGACTCTTATCTGGCTGAACATGGTCGCTCCTTGCGAGGCAAGCTGCGCTTGATAGATGAGTATCGATGCGTCCCAATCAAACCCGAAAACCAGAGCAAAGTAAATTCGAATCCCTATTCCAGCAGCTATCACTACAAGAATGGGTGCAAGTGATGTGATTTTCTTCATGATATTACCCTCTGCAAAAGACTTGTGAAAAATGTATTTCTTTATACATTGTTAGAGCATGCCCAAGATAATGGAATTTTGTGTCAACAGAAGATTTCATTTCTATCTCAGGTA
Source organism: bacterium (assembly GCA_027310845.1). Lineage (GTDB taxonomy): Archaea > Thermoproteota > Nitrososphaeria > Nitrososphaerales > CADDZS01 > JASHOD01. The sequence continues at coordinate 3,999 of DAIDAB010000017.1, forward strand.
TATTGCTTACAACTTCCTGTTCATTGCGACCAACATGAGGCCATGAAAGAATCCGATCGTAAATACGATGTCGAAAACGAGAGCAATTGTTAAGGTGCTCAGGCAATCCTTCGCCGAGGAAAAAAAGTTCGATTTAGTAATTTGAACCATATAATATCCTACTCTTACAGAAAATTCCGCAAGCAACACCACCAACAAGATGGTTTCAAATCGTGCGACTGTGGCGACAGCGATTAAAACTAGAATCACCAGCCCATTCAGAATCATCCAGAGACGATTCAGTGTCCGTCCTCTAAACTGAGATGATTTTTGCAAGTAGGTTGACGCAGATGATGCCGCAAAGTGTTTCAAGAGACCGGGCATTGTTCTTCCAAAATTGTAGGCCTTCTTCAATATCGAGCTTGTATTAGTTATTGAGGAACCATACTCTTGTCTGTAAGGAAGATCCTCCGAGCTCAGGATCCTGTATCCTTTCCTTCGCACTAGACCAGAAACGAACTGATCTTCACCTGATACTCTGAACTTCTCCTCTGGAAACCCGCCGATGTCTCTCAAGAGTCCAGCTTGGTAAATATCACATTTGTCTTCGGTGAATGCGACTTCCTGAATTGGCACCTCATACTTTGCAGTTCCATGCCTGTTGATGATCATAAACGCTTTTTGAGGCAATCCAAATGCACTCGTGTCGTATATCGACTTTCCAGTAACAATTCCAATTTTGTCTCCCTGATTGAATATTCGCAATGCCCGTTCGAGCCAATCAGGAACCATCAACTCACAGTCCTGATGGAGGGTCATCGCGTAATCTCCATTCGCATGATTGAGTCCTTCGTTGAGCGAGGCTGCCAAGCCCAAATTCGATTCATGAGTAAGCAATCTGAAGTGATAGACTGCAGCCATATCTTTGAGAATCCTCTGTGTTTCATCAGTGCTGTGATCATCAACAACCAAAACTTCGAAACTCACGTTTCGTTGGCTGAATACCGAATTCAAGACCTTCCCAAGTAAAGGCCCGCCGTTATAGACCGGAATAATTACGGAGACTTCTGGTCGGGAGGATTCCGGCTGGTTCTGCGACAAGCAGCTGTTTCGTTTTTCGTGAATTGTCATGGGATTAATAATGTTGCTTTGCCGTCTACCGATACTCGGATCCTGGATGAATGAGAGAAAACTCAGATTCTTAGTGATTGCTGAGAATCTCGATAATTACTTACGAATTGCTGACAGCGACCTCTCACGCTCGGCCCCAATTGTGACGGTTCTGTATGCATTGGCTAAAGAGACCGCTAGTAACATTGAGAAAACTATTCCCAAAGTTGCCATTGCGTACAGCCTGTAGTAAGACAAGAACATTACCGATTTGGCTGTGTTGACCAATCCTTCCTGCAAATATGGATACATTGGAATAAAAAAGGAAACAAACATGGTATTCACAAGTGAGTATATCAGCGCCAAAATGCTGATACCAAGAACCAGTGACCTCTGATTCCGCGTTTTCGCCAATAAGATCATGTAGGGGAGCAACCAAACAAACCACTGCTCGTTTATTCTGGGAAATGAGAAGAAGATCACCGATATGAATGCAAACTCCCAGAAGAACAAACTCTCCTGATTGGGTCTGAGTCTGAGTACCGCAAGTGCGGAGAAGATCAAGCCCAAAATTGCCAGAGATAGAAGGCTCACTGAGGTTACCAAGGCACTAGAAATGGCCGTGAGGGGAGCAACACTCCAGTAAGTCAATCCATAAGTTAGCGATGGATCCTGTGCTGGATTGCCTCCTATCGGATTTAGAATGCCCAAGTTATGATAGAATGCCTGAGACAGAAAAGGCGAAAATATCACCAGTGTGGCGGTGACAAAGATTCCTATTGGCAACACAAGCCTCCTTACTTTGCCAATTCTGGATGCATAGATCAACATCGGAATCGCAAGAATCGCAGGATAGTCTTTGAAACCAGTAGCAATGGCAAGGCAAAGAGCCGAGAGGCCGAGATTATTCCGCAGGAGCAACAATGTCGAGAGAAGCATAAAAGTCGCAGCTAGGCTATCCCACATGCCCCATACACTAGACACCCAGATCAACATTGGATTGAGGAACCACAGAGTGAAAGTGACTATTCCAGATCTTTCCCCATACTTTCGGTATACCAGAATGTACAATACAGTTCCTCCGACAAAATCTGATACAATGAATGGAATCTTCAAGATCAGGTTGAAAGCCCAGTCAGTTACATAATGAACCGGCGCCCCATTCGGAATTGTCCAGCTCGCTATACTCTTCAACGCCGAGGGAAGCGAGCTGAATGGAGTCGGGTAAATACCAAAGAAATTGGAGACGGCGTTGTAAATATATGAGATTGGAACAAGAATATAGTAGAACATTGGTATATTTGCTACGTCTGAAGTTGGGACGCCACCTTGCAATATTATCCGACTATCCGTGTAGATGTTATTCATGTCGAATGGATGACCAGTAAATGGCGCCAGCCCCAGTCTCACCACAAAGCCCAAAATAACGATAGGAAGGGCCTTCCTTGGGAGTGGAAACCACAGGCGCAGCTTGGTCAGTAACAAACCTGTGTTATACCGACTTTCTTAAGTTTGGCGCGCGAATGCAGATAATCCAATTCACATAATGAGGCGCATGCTCTCTCAAATGTCTCGCCGCGGGAGCACTGGCAGTGAGCTCGCGCTAAAAGCCCTTATGCTAGGTATCGCCCAGTCATTCCTTCGAAACCCGAGTTGGTTCCGTAAATAAGGCAGTGGAGCGACAACTTCTTTCACTTCCTCAAACTCTTCAGGCTCAGGTTGCATTACACGTCCAGTCTTGAAAGTTCTGATGAATGTCTTTTGTTTCGTGAACAAGCCCTTTAGAGCATAATATGCTATAACCGGAGTTAGGATATAACTTAGAAGCAGGCTGAAGGGTAATGTTTTCACGTCTGACATTTCCCTATCTTTGTAAAGACTGACGCATTGGATCACGATGGCGGAAGGCAGAGCGACAGTCGAGAGAACTACCGCAGCAGCCATGATTGGATCGCTCATGGATGCAGCGAGGTATGGAAGGTTAACCAGCCCTAACACAGTTGCGATCAGAAGAACAAGAGAGCTGAGGTAAGAAAAGCCACAAAAGATAAAGTCAAGTTTCTCAGTCAAACTCATCTTCTTGCTCTTCATCACTCTCCAGAAATATTGCCTCGAGTTCCTCGTCGTCCCTTCTGCCCATCGCCCAATCTGTCTGAACAATCTGGGAAGAGTGGAGGGACACTCGCCCGAGACAGAGAGAGAGGAATCATATTTCACATTGTAACCTTGAAGGTATAGTCTCAGCGCAAGGTTGTAATCTTCGGTAATGTCATGCTCGAACTTCATCTCCTTCAGAAGCTGTGTCCTAGTCATGAAGACGCTCCCCATTATTGGAACAAATCCGTTCAACCTTCCTCTTGCTTCAAGGTCTACTTTGTATGCAGTGGAATGGAAGATCCTGACCCCCTTGGTTATCCAGTTCTCATCAGCGTTGAGGTCGTGCTTCTGGTACCCCTGGACCACCTCGATTTCGGGCTTCTCGAAATGTTTCAAAAATCTCGGAATGATGTCTCCTGGCGGCACGAAATCCGCATCAAAGACCAGAACGTGTGTACTTCTGGGATCCAGGTTTCGCAGTCCTTCATTGAGTGCCCCTCCCTTCCATCCCTCTCTCTCCTTCCTGTGGATTATTTTCACTCTTGGATGATGCTTCCACTTTTGCAGTTCTGCGAGCGTCCCGTCGGTCGAGTCATCGATAACAATTACCTCGTAATCCGGATAATCCATAGTAGTGCATGCGCGTAGGAGCCTTGATACGACGTTAGCTTCATTGTATGTTGGGAGCAGGATACTCACAAATGGATCAATGTTGGGGTCGAGCTCAACTCTTCGCCCTGCAGTTCTCTTCAACGAAACGCTAATCGAAGTAAATAGATAATATCGCGCAGCATATGCAAAAAGGATCAATATGGCGGCGAGATAGAGTGGACCGTAAGCCCCTATCAATCCAATGCCAGACATTTCCGATTTCTAACAAAGGAAGACTACAAATATGTATAAGTCTTATGAATACTCTGTGTGAGGAATGCTATACTCTGGGTACAGATCCCAAAAACTATAGCTGTGCAGCGTAGACAGGCAAGAAAGTTTTAACCTAATCGCAAACAAGATTTAACCTTATCCCAGAACAACGAGTGATTCAGGAATTGACCTAAAAATGAAGAAATAGATTATTTTGGGATTATTGCGTTCTCGATTTCACAGATAATTGTTCTATTCGATGTGAGCCAAGGGTCCGACTCTCCTTAGGGAAAGAGTATCGCGATGACCCGCGTTGAGATTAGCAATACAAACGCAACGAAAAGTATGTAGCTCAATATGTCTCTCCCAGATCTGAATCTTGGACTCAATGCGAGCCTCAGGAAAAAGTAGATTATGATAAAGGAGATTGCGTATAGCCCGATGTCAGTTTCGCCTAGAAAGGTTAGATATGTGAACGTAGCTAAAGATAGAACCGTGTATATGAAGACAAATTTGCGTCTTGAATCCATCTAATCCACTTTCCACACAATTCCTTGCATGAACTACGCGAGATATTTCGATTCTTTGATTTTTGACAAATCAGATTTTAAGAGCAATTGAATAAGGATAAATGTTTGCCGCCTTGGAATCAGAGAGTCGGATTGCAAATTCAGAAAGCGCGAATAAAGACTTTCAATGCCCGACAGAGTGCAAGAGGCATTCCTCCACGAGAAAAGAAGAAAGGAATTTGAATTCCAACCATTGGGCTCAATTGCTATGGTAAACAGCGTCAATAGGCATAGAGCCATCTACGTGGTTCTTCCTCTTGCCGTTGCCGTGATTCTCAGATTATATCCATACTTTCTCTACGGCGTTCCATGGGGAACCGATGCGTGGCCCTTGATCCGAAACGCGAACGAACTCCTCCTGCATTCTCCAACATCACTCGGAGGAAACCCAGCGTTCGATTCATACAACATTTACTGGCCGGCGGTCAGCCTTTTTGGCGCTGCCGGGTCTCTCATCTTCGGCGTTCCTGCAATCTCTGCTATGCCCATCACCGTGCCACTGGTAGCTTCGCTCTCAACATTCTTTTTCTTCCTGATAGTAGAGAGGCTAACAAAGAGCTCGCTCACAGCTTGTATTGCTTCCCTATTTTTCACAACGGCGGGATTCGATGCTATCTTTGCCGCTTCTGCCACGAAAGAAACTTTCGCTTATCCGCTCTTCATGTTGGCAGTGCTTCTCCTCTTGATGAAGACTGATGCTAAGATTTTGGGGATCTTCGCAATTGTTTCGTTGACACTTGCGCTCTCGCATCACGTAACTACAGTGATCTTGCTAGCTATTGCTGCTTATGCCGTTGTCACGAACTTCATTCTTTCACTGGGCGGATACGGAAATGTCGGAAAGAGATGGATTTTTCCCCTCATAGTCGGAACCATATTCGTGACATACACGGGACTATATGCAAAGATAGGCTGGGCGATTCTTGCAAACGGCGCGCCTGTATCCGTTTATACATTCATTCCAATGATTGCCCTGTACTTCATCTCACTCACGGTCTCTGCCTACTTTTCTCTTGCACGAAAAGTCCGCTCGATGCTTCTGGAAGGTGTATTCATTGTCGGAGTTAGCTTTGCGCTACTATTCCTTAGCACGCAAACTAGCATACTACCATTTGCTCCAGTCCTACCGATGTTGATAGCCGTACTTGCCGTACCATACCTCGTAGTAGGATTCTTTGCAGTTTTTGGCTACAAGATGATGCATGATGAAATGGACAAGGCGAGCTTTGCCTTCACATCTTCTTGGCTTGGAGCAACACTTGCACTACTCGTGTACACAATAATCGGAACCCCGAACGGGGTCTTTCTAATCTACAGGTTCTTCACGTTTGTATACGCCCCTGTTGCAATATTTGCTGCACTTGCGCTCGTCAGCCTCCTTGCGGGCCGAAAAATGAGCTTCATTGTGAAAAGAACTGCACTTGTTGCAATCGTAATTGGCATCTTCCTTGCCTCTTCATACATGAGCTATGCCTCTGTGGTGGGCAAAGAGAACCTACTCGCGGGTCACTATGCATACACTCAATCAGATTTTGCATCCGCAAAAATTGTCAGTTCAACTCTCCCCGCAAATTCCACACTTGCAGCAGACAGCATGATTGGAGATTTGTACACAGGCTACTTCCAAATCGCTGTGAATACAAACCAAGGTTACAGCTATCTCATCGGCAAAGATCAGCTTGGAACCAATCCTTCAGAGATGCTAGTGACTTACTCGTTGATGAATACACAAGGCTACGATCTCAACATATATGGACTCCCGATTCCTACAAACTGGTATGCGTCCATTTCAAATGGCGCTTCTCTTTTGTACGATAATGGTAATGAGATGATCTGGAATTGAAAACTAATTTCAAGAAAGCCGTTTTGAAGCCCAGTTGAAAGTCCTCTCAAGGCCTTTCGAGAAACCCACTGTTGGTTCCCATCCAAGCTCCCGTTTCACAAAGCTCAGGTCAGGAGTTCGGTTCAAGGCGCCGGTGGGTTTTGTCTTGTCGAATTTCATCTTGATATCTTTACCAGATAAGTCGATCACGCGCTGAGCTAGATCGGCAACACTTACTTCTTCAGTTGAACCCATGTTCACGATTAGGTTATTTCCGCTTTCAACCAATTCTTGAAGTCGAAACAATGCATCCAAAACGTCGCTTACAAATACAAAGCACCGTTTCTGCCGGCCATCGCCCCACACGACAAAGTCTTCCTTTGGATAGTGAATCGCTTTCCGGATCAAGGAAGCAATGACCTGGCTCCTGTCCTCTTTGAGGTAGATATTCTCACCGTATGCGTGGAATATCCTTGCGACGCCGTAGTTTATGTTAGGCATGAGACTGAGTTCTTTTTCCCCGATGTATTTTGACCATCCATATCCTCCCTCCGGGTTTATCTTGCGATTAGAGTCCTCTTCGTTGAATGCCACGCGTGAGCCAAGCTGCTCATCGATTGGATAGACCGAAACGCTAGAGGCGTAGATGATGTTCCTGACTTTATTCTCAAGGCATGCTCGAAACACATTGGCATCTATCACGAGGTTTGATTGCATCGCGGCGACTTCGCTCGCATTCGAGCCGTGGAGATACAACACGCTTCCCACCTCTGCTGCGAAATGGTACACCGTTTCCACGCCAGCAAGCGACTTTTTCGCAAAAGCATAGTCTCGCAGGTCTCCGATCAGGCAGTCCTGACTCACTCCAAGATCCAGGAGATTCTCCACGGAACCCGCGGAAAAGTTGTCGATGATGGCAAGATCATGTCCTTTGTCAAGCAGGCCTTTGACAATGTGACTACCGAGAAAGCCTGCGCCGCCAGTTACTGCAATCTTTGCCATATTCCTAGCCTGTGAAGTGGTTCGAGGTATTTGCAGTTTCAGATTCGCCATAAAATGTTTGCCGAACCATGGATCTTGGTACCTCCCCTGGCGCCACAATAAAATGAGCGTGTTGATTGAGCTGATCTATTCTATTCACTTGAAGTAGGAACCTCTGACGCGAAGGACCGAAGTAACGAATCTATCTTCCAAGAGCATTTCAAGGAAACGATTTTAATTCAATACTATCTGCTGAAAGTCCAATATCGTTTGCCCAACGCTGTCTCGCTTCCCATCCTAGACCCCATAGTTCCGCAGGGTTTCCGCTTCGGAGGAAATTATCTCGTAGAGTTTGATTCGCATGTGCCTTCATATGAGACGTCTCTTACTCTCACTCTGAGATCTGTAGAAGCAGGAATCAAGACAGAATACCACACTTTCTATCGTCGAGCAGAGGACATCAAACGCGCTCTCGAGGATAAGAGTGAGGCCGAAAAGGAAATTCTCGCATTGAAGACTAGCGGTTACCTGTCCGAAGACAACAAGCTCACCAGGAAGGGCTTGGGCATTGTTACATAGAGAGAGTTCATGGATTCCTCTTATGCGTTTGTAAAAAACCGACTTGAGAGAGTAGTCAATTTCTTAGATTCCCACAAGACTTTGATTTCGATTAGATCTTCGCACTTTTCCCATTCATGGTTAGCCCGTTATGGGCTGCGAGACTGCCTGAGCCGAAGATGGTTCTTGGTTGACTGGACTTGGTAAAGTGATCAGTCTCATGATCTCTTCGGTTGAGGACTTTAAGAGAACTCTATCCCCAACTGCCTGAACGTGACCAACGCTAACTAGGACATGACTTTTTCTGAAAAGCTGCTTCATGTTGTGCCGCTCCGCAATGTCTTTTTCCAGTTTAATCTTGAAAGCCTTTATGCTCCAAGATTTTTCATCGAATACGATGTCGTCAACTTTGCCAAGTTTGAAACCTTGCGCACTGATTACTTCCTTGCCCATGATTTCATGGCCCAACAACTGCTAGAACCATTCGTATACACCTGCAATCAAAGGTAAATCCTTTTTGTTGCACAGATCCGATAAGGACATCCTGTAGCGAGATCAAGACGGCAGATTCTGGTCTTGACTCGACAAGTCATATCTAGAATGTGCTTATTCTTGACGCTCTAACGATTCGTTTCATGGTCAAAGCATTGTATATTCATCTAATAGTTACGAGTACTCCCAGGCCGTAAGTTTCCTTTCGCAATCCTCTGCTTCGACCACAAGAGCGGATCAACAGTATAGCGAGGGCAACTTTGCTGGGGCAAACGCTTCAGAGGTCCTGGCTCTGACCCAGTACCAGCAGGCTATCCAGTCCTATCAGTCGACCGCGAACGCCCTTTCAACATCAAACAACCAGGTCAACAGCTCGAACAACAACTATCTTTTCCTCATGCCCTAAGGCGTGATCTTGCTGGGAATAGGGGCATTGGTTGCAGGTATTGGGCTTGCAATCGGCGCGCTAAGAAAAACTGCTTAAACAGCTAGCCCCAGCCGGCAATTTTGAGGGGTTCGATCTTCAGAAGAAGGCGCGTCTCCCCCGCCTGGCGATAGGGATACTTATCCTGACCTAGGTACTTCTTTGCCATCTTGTCGATGTGATCATCTGCCTCCTTTCCAATCACCTGGCCAACTACTTTGCCTTGGATCGTGACCATGTTATACGGATTGGTCTGATCTGCAACTGCCACTGCAATTCGAGGATCGCGCTTGACATTTCTTGCTTTCTGCCTTGTTGTTGCAATGTTGATCAGGACGTATTGCCCATCGGTGTCAACCCAAGTTGGTGTAACCTGTGGAGATCCATCCTTGTTCAGTGTTGCGACGTAGGCAAAATTCTTCCCTTCAAAGAATTTCTTCTGCGCATCCGATAGTTTGATCATCTAACTCACAAACATACATTAGATATGAATGAATAAGAATCTTACGAGGCATGTAGGATCGAAGCGTTGCGCCACCCGAATCTTCCTGAACGCTGAACCCTCTAGATTTGAGCCAACGGAAGATAGCTGTAGTCGATCATCTTTGCAGCAGGAAAGTGAACACATTGCGGGCTGGGACCAAGAACCACCAATCTTTCTGATGATCTCTTAGTTTAGAGAAGAGCCCAGAGAAGAGTCCTCTTCATTCTCATACCATGCCTTACTTCTTCAGCTTGGCATTGATCTGTTCGATACCCGAGTCTGGGTCGAATACCCAAGCCTTCTCCTTGAATAGGTGAGCTGGGAGCGGAAGCTGTTGTCTTGACCTTGCGTCAAGAATGAGCACGCGGAGCTTTCTCGAGGTCTCCCCCAGCGTACCGGAGAGGAAGTTCAGTGTCTCAAGATAGTGAGAGGAGGGAACCATCGCCTCGCCAACGTAGTATCCTGTGTCTCTGCTGAAAGCATCGCTCCAAAGAAAAGGAAGCTTCCTCACGGCCGCCCTTACAGGTTTCTCTTCGCCATAAGATAGGTTTTCAAATTCGAATTGAACGAACATCGTCTCCTGTTTAGGCGTTCCATCCCATCTTATAACAAACTCTTCTACGAGTTTTCCCTCTGTGATGTGTTTGTGAAAGTGATAGAATATGTTGTTGAGGGTTGTCTTGAGCGAATCGGCTATATCTGAAAGCCTGGCGAGGGCATCTACTTCAAGTTCACGCGCAATCATCAGATCAAGATCGTCGAAATCGCCGCCTAGAACCTCTTTTTCGTCGGCCCTAGACTGGGGGAAGGTTTCCTTTTTCAACTTCATCCAGTCAACTTGCCAGAGTCCCTTCTTCAAATTGAAGAACTCCGGCTGAACCATGTGCGGTTTTTTCCAAGTCACATCAGATACCTTGTGAGACTCGATTAATTTTTCCTCTGCTAGTCCACGGAGCAATCTGTGAATCAGTGACGAAGAAGCGCCTTTTGTTTGCGGCAAGGCGAACGTGCATACAAATTCATTCGTGGTCACGCTTCGTGCGAATGATGTGAGGTAACACGAATCCGAAAGAGCCTGAAAGAACCTCTTTTCATTATCCTTTGACCTTTGCGTGAGATGAAATCGTGTGTAATAATGTGTCAATCCGAACTTGTTGTAATCGACGCTCGCATGTACGCCTAGTCCTCTCTTGAGAATGCCCTTCACTTTGTATCGAGTAGTTTCCACAGGCATTCTAAGGGCCTTCGCGAGCTCCACAATATTCCTGGCGCCTCCAGATCTTACTTCCGGAAGGATTCTCTCTAGGAAATCTCTTGACTGGGCACTAGACATTGAATTCGAGCGCCGACGGGTAGGCCGTTGAATATTAAATCTTGTTCCTTTTTTTCCTGAAATATTCTAGTCGATTTGGTTAAATAACTTGCAGACTTTCGCTTTCCTTTGAATTGCCTCAAGATGTCTATTTCCATGAAAAAGCAGAGAGGCTTTCACGATACGATCTCACTGAATATCAGCGCCGTTTGTTCAAGCAGACTTTGGAATATGCCTACGAGAACTCTGCTTTTTACAGGAATTCTTTTGCGAGACTCGGCCTAACCCCGAACGACATAAGAGGCATAGAGGACCTCCAAAGAATCAGATTTTTTACAACCAAAGATGATCTTAGGGCAAACTACCCATTCGGGATGCTGGCAGTTCCAAGAGATGAAGTGGTGGAAATGCATGCGTCATCAGGCACTACAGGTACTCCAACTCTTGGTCTTCATACCAGAAAGGATTTGGATGACTGGGGAGAAATCTCTGCAAGGTCGCTCGTCATGGCTGGGCTTTGCCAAAGAGATGTTTTTCAAATCACTCCTAGTTTAGGTATGTTCTCTGGCGGATTTGGCTTTTATCACGGCGCTAGAAAGGTCGGTGCAACGATAGTCCCCGCAAGCTCTGGGTTTTCTAAACGACAAATACAGTTCATGATTGATTTCGGAACTACGATGCTCTCAGCCATAGTCTCCTACGCGTTTCGTCTTGCAGAAGTTGCTCAAGAAATGGGCATAGATCCGGCGAAAGATACCAAAGTGAGAAAGGGTATATTCGGAAGCGAGATCTGGACCAGAGAAATGAAACAAAAGATCTCGAGACTCTGGGACTTGGAACCCTATGATGTATATGGCTTTACGGAGTTGTACGGTCCAGGAGTGGGAAACGACTGCAGAATGCACGATGGACTGCACATGTGGGAGGATCATTTTCTTGTTGAAGTAATTGACCCGAGAACTGCAGAGCTAGTAAGTCCTGAGGAAGAAGGAGAGCTTGTCTTCACGACTCTGACAAAGGAAGCCATGCCCCTGATCAGATATAGGAGTAGGGATATTTCCAAGCTGTACGCCTCGACCTCGTGTGATTGTGGACGAACTCATCGAAGATACGGCCAGATCAAGGCACGCAGTGATGACATGCTGAAGATGTCTGGCGTAAATTTCTGGCCATCGGAGATCGAAAGTGTTTTGCTGAAAGAGCACGATCTCGGGTCGGAATATCGCATTACTATAGATAGAGTCAATTCAATAGATAGAATGAGCATTGAAGTCGAGTCACGCGAGCGAATCGACAGTCAGAAGCTTCGTGAGGATCTTGCAAAGAAGCTTTCAGCTGATCTGCACAGCATTCTTCTCTTTTCCCCAGAGATTGCAATAGTTGATCCGAATTCGCTACCAAGAGTGGAGGTTGGAAAATCAATCAGAGTAATCGATCAGCGCAAGAATACCTAGCTTACTACGACCTAATCGGTCGGCAATTACCTGGCATTCGCACTGTTCAAGACTGCTTGGAGCACCTTGTCTGAAGTAAGTGGAAGCTCGAAGAGCCTTATGCCAATTGCATCGTACACAGCATTAGAAAGGGCAGCTGCTGTGGGAATGCACCCATGCTCTCCGAGACCCTTTGCCCCAAACGGACCTGAAGGATCTGGTTCTCCAACGAAGCTTACTTTGATGTCTGGTATCTCCATGCTTGTCAGAATCTTGTAGTCTGCAAAGCTCGGATTCATCACCATACCTTCTTCCAAAATAAGCTGTTCCACCATGGCGTAGCTCAAAGACATCACTATCCCTCCCTGAATCTGGCCCTCCGCGCCATTTGGATTGAGGATTCTACCTGCGTCGTGGACTGCAATAACTTTCAGCACATCAATTTTTCCTGTTTCATTGTCAACCTCGACAAGAACCGCTTGAGTTCCAAAGCCGTAGGTCATAGAGATGTTTCCGATGAACGTCTCTGGATCTGACATCTCCGTAGGCGGATCGAAAAACGAGCTACTCATTATCATCGTTCCCTCCCGGTTGAAGTGAGATCGCCTGAGAAGCTTCGCATAATCCACCCTGTTTCTTGGGTTGGAAAGAGAGAAAATCTCACCGTTTCTGATCTCAAGATTCGATGGATCTTCACCTAGATCTTTCGCCGCAAGTCGCAGCAGCTGCTTCTTGGCGTCTCTCGCAGCTCTCAACGCTGCATTTCCTCCGATGAAGGTCGTTCTGCTAGCGTGGATTCCCACATCCCATGGTTTTAGAGCTGTATCCTTATTGATCAATTCTATCTTTGAGAGTGGAATCCAAAGTTCTTCCGCAACTATCTGTGTAATCGAGGTGTCTGATCCGGTCCCAATTTCTGAAGCACCGGTGAATATGGTGACCTTTCCGAAATCGTCGATCTTAATCATTGCACCACATCCATCGGATCGGTAGACCCGTGCACCGCCTGCTACGTGAAAGAGTGTAGAAAATCCGATACCGCGATTCTTGCCCTCCTTACCTCTTCCCTTCCATCCAATTTCTTTGGCAGCGAGCCTCAAGGTCTCCTCCATGGCACAAGTTGAGATTTTCATACCCTGGCTAGTGACATCTCCTGGTTTGTTGGCATTTCGCACTCTGAGTTCTATCGGATCTAGCCCAAGTTTCTCAGCGAGCATATCCATCTGGGATTCGATCGCAAAATTGATCTGAGGATTCCCTGCTCCTCGCATCGTTCCAGAAGAGGGATTGTTTGTATAGATCGGCCAGGCGTCGAATTGAACATTCTCCACTCTGTACTGCCCGGACGCAGTAGCCATCATAACACGCGCGTCAAACGCACCCCAAGAAACATAGGCCCCGACATCGAGAAAGACCTCTACTTTTCTTGCAAGAAGCTGACCTCCTTTGGATGCGGCCGTTTTCAGCTTGATGATGGCGGGTTGTCTCGTCGGAGAATAAGAGAGATCCTCCTCTCTTGAAAGGAGAATCTTAACTGGCCTGCCTGTCTTCATCGAGAGAAGAGCTGCAATCACGTCTATTGGATAGAGATCCATTCCTCTCCCAAAAGCGCCGCCTATGAATGGTTGAATCACTCTAATTTTCTCACCAGGGATTCCGAGAGCTTCCGCCAAGTCCTTCAGGTACATGAATGGTGCTTGGGTGTTCGCCCAGATTGTCAGTATTCCGTTTGAATCATATGACGCGAGTGAGCCCATGGTTCCAAGTGCTGTATGAGTCATAAAGTGCACTTTGAACGTGTTCTCCAAGCAGACGGTATCACTTCGAGAAAAGGCAGCTTCAGGGTTTCCAGCGCGGAAGGAGAAGGAAATCTTTGCAATGTTTTTGTCAGCTTCTTCGTGAAGCTGTGGAGCCCCGCTTCCGATTGCCTCCAACGGGTCAAACACAGGAGTGATCTTTTCGTACTCCACATCAATAAGCTCTATAGCTCTTGCAGCAGTTTGTTCATCTATAGCGGCCACTGCAGCTATTTCATCCCGACAGGAAAGTACCTTTTCTTCCTTCAAAGGAAGGTTATCTTTCATAAAGCCAAACTTGATTCTTGGAGTATCCTTCGCGGTGATCACTGCCATAACACCATCCAGAGCTTCTGCTTTGCTAGTGTCAATCTTCATTACCCGGGCATGCGCGTACTTACTCCTCAGAATTTTGCCAAACAGCATTCCAGGCAGCTTCAAATCAATTAGATATTGGGCACGTCCACTCACTTTTTCCAGCGAGTCGTACTTTCGAACCC